>SPBV01000204.1 GCA_004525885.1 Nitrosomonadales bacterium | reverse complement strand
TGAATCAAAGATTCAATTTATATGTACAGCTATCAGGAAAATACAGTTTGAGGGTCGTAATGCTTTTAGTATTGATCTACCAGAGTCGCTATTACGTATTAAGAAAAGACAGTATTATCAAATTACTAATGCATCACCTACTCCATTAAAATGTATCATACCACTTCCAAATGAACATAATTCTAACAAAACAGAGATAACGATACATGATATCAGCTGTGGAGGAATAACGCTCATTGAGCAGGATCCCTTGGTTAACTTTAAATGTGGAGTAATTTATAAAAACTGCCAAATTGCTCTACCTGGAATCGGCACTCTTAATATTGCTATTAGAGTAAAGAATACTTATAAAGTAACCTTGGAGAATGGACTGATTTGTAAACATGCAGGTTGTGAATTTATAAATTCACCACAAGAAATGCTAGAAATGGTCCGACATTATATTTCAAAACTAAAACAGGAAGAAATTAAACAGGCAATCAGTGAGAATCGTTTCAAGGTTAATCCGGAGGCAGTAGCCGATCGACTATTAGAGACAGTGCGTGAGCTTATCCGATCAAGAAATCAAGAATCAAAACCAGGTGAGTGACTACCCCCTATCTATAGCGCTCTATTGCCATAGATAGAAAGTAGTAGAGTTAAATGCTTTTTTTTATTATAGATCAAAGGCTTCTTAAACGACTGCGAAGTCGAACAACAGCCTGAGTGTGTAATTGACATACCCGCGACTCACTAACTCCCACTACTTCACCTATTTCCCTCAAATTCATTTCTTGCTCATAGTGCATACCCATCACCATTTTCTCGCGTGAAGGTAAGTCTGCAATCGCCTTTATCAACATCTTCCGTAGACGATCATCCATAAGAATCTCTAAAGGATCATTTTGCGAATCAGAGGATATACGGTCAAAGAATGGCTCATCATCAGTTTTCTGGAAATCTTCGTAAAACATTATTTGACCTCCACGTGCATCTTGAAGAGTTTCTTGGTAATCTGTAAGTGGTATGCCCAATTCAGTAGCTAATTCCTGTTCACTAGGAACACGTCCCATACGCTGTTCTAAGGTTCTAACTGCCACCTCAATTTGCCGCATTTTCTTACGAATTCCACGGGGCAACCAGTCGGCCTCCCGTAATTCATCTAGAATGGAGCCTCGTATGCGTTGAGCTGCATAACTCTCAAATTGTCGCCCATGAGAGCCTTCGTAACGTTTGATCGCATCTAGCAAACCAATCATTCCTGCCTGAATAAGGTCATCCACTTGTACAGAGGCAGGTAACCTGGCCATCATATGGTAGGCAATACGCTTCACTAGTGGCGTAAATTTTTCAACAAATTCTTTTTGATTTATTGTTTCTACAGTGGTGCTTATAGTGGCGGTATTCATAGTAGTAGTCTTTTTGTCAAATTGTTATGCCAAAATGGCTAATGAGAACTTGTTGCTATGTTAAATTTTTGAAACTGTTACTCTATTCTTGCCAAATACAGTACGACTTCTTTCTAACAAACATTCTTAAACTGGATTAAGTTGCGGTATATATGTTGCAACCTTGCGTGTAGATTTTTTAGTTTTTCCAGCACGAGATGGAATATTACAGAGCTTACAAACAAGGTTGGGATGAAGATCAAGAGCATGGACCACAAAAATTCCTCCACATTTTGTACATGGAGCGGTGCATAATATTTTGCTACGGATAAAACGAATTAAGGTCCATGCCCGGGTCAGGCTTAAAGTTTTCTCAAGATTATTTAACTCAAGGTGCTCAAGATAAAGCTTATATCCCTTTATGATGGCATCAATACCTTGAGCCTCGGTATGAGTAATGAGGTAGTTATAAATATTGATAAAAAGTGATGAATGTATATTAGGCTGCCAGCTCATAAACCAATCTTCAGAAAACGGGAGCATTCCTTTTGGCGGAGAGACCCCTTTGATTTCTTTATATAGTTTTATTAATCTCTCGCGACTTAGATTTGAGTTGGTCTCCAGTATTTGTAATCGAGCACCAAGTTTGATTAACTCCGTAACAAGCCGGATTTCTTTTGCTTCAGATAAAATACTTTTATTGCGCATAATGAGTAGCCTTTGAAATAAATGAATCTAGACCATTGCCTCAGCTGGCTGACCTGCCATTAGAATAGCTGCATGAGATACAGACGCCGCATGATCTCTGCTATGACTTGATAGCATTTCTGCGATCAAACGATCATCAAACCGGAAGCGACACAACAATGTGTTAGATGCAGCCATTTTTAAAATTTGACTAGAGGTTAGGTTTCCAATTATTTCGGAAACATCCTGACCAATCCCTAGTCGGTACATCGCAGCAACCTTGTCTTCTCGGAGCATCCTCTGTGCTAGTAGAATGTACCCAAGATTGATTTCTTTGATTTCTCCTAGAATCTCGTTAGTATCCATTTTGTATGCCCCTTTCTAGTCTGCGTGCGAGCCCAAACGAATTGAATGAGCCAGTGAGTTCATTCTCGTTTAAGACATAGGGATAGGTAAATCGGAGGTTTTCTAAATCCGCAGTAGGATTTTTATTAACTAATATGTAGGAATTTTTCTTACATGAATTACTACGAAGAACTTATATGATAGTGAGGTAAGATATTGAGAACAAATCCAGCAAAGGAACTTAGTGCTAACAAGGGTTAGTCTACTTAGATCAACTTGTTATTATAAATGGCCTTGGGAAGGATGCTAGTGCATCTATATTTAAAGGTCTGCTGATTAAAAATCCTTGCGCTCTATCACATTTCTTAGTACAGAGATAATCTAACTGCTCCTTTGTTTCAACCCCTTCTGCCACAATTGTTAAGTTGAGGCTTTTTGCTAGAGCGGTGATTGCCGTCACAATTGCCAGGCTATCTGAGTCAACCGAGAGATCACGAATAAAGGTTCTATCAATCTTCAAAACATCTATAGGAAATCGTTTGAGATAAGCGAGGGATGAATAGCCAGTACCAAAATCATCCACTGCTATTTTTATTCCCATTTCTTTGAGTTCATGTAACGTATTGATACTGGTTTCTGCATCTTGCATTAGCACTGATTCAGTAATTTCCAATTCTAGGCAAGCTGGATGGAGGCCCGTCTTGCTTAATACATTGGCCACATGTTCTTTTAATCGCGGTTGGCCTAACTGTACTGCTGAAACATTAACTAGAACAGATATTTGGTGAATTGATGTACTATCATGCCAAGTTTTTGCTTGCATACAAGCCTGATACAATACCCATTCTCCAATTTGAATAATGAGGCCGGTTTCATCAGCAAGTGGAATAAATTTATCTGGGGAAAGAATTCCAAACTCAGGATGATTCCATCGTACTAATGCTTCTGCTGCAATAAAATTCCCCGTTTTCAGGTCAATAACTGGTTGATATTGAAGTAATAGCTCTCCCCTCTCCACTGCCTTACGTAAAGACGTCTCTAATGCTAGACGCTTAGAAGAAGCTTCACCCATTTCCTTAACATAATACTTGCAGTTATTTTCATAAGACTTTTTGGCAAGAGCCCTAGCGCTCTCAGCATTTCCTAATAACGTTGATGCGTCATTACCACCCTCTGGGTAAGCAGATACTCCAATACTTAGAGTGACATAAAACTCTAAACTATCAATAATGAAGGGGGAAGTAATTACTTCCATAATTTTATCTGCAAATTTCTTGATCTCATGTTGGTCATTCATATTCCGCTTAAAAAAAGCAAATTTATTGCCATCGATT
>SPBV01000311.1 GCA_004525885.1 Nitrosomonadales bacterium | reverse complement strand
AGGCACATTAATTGAGAAGAATTTTTCTATTCGAAAAGATAAAAATTGAGCGTATTAGTTAGTATTTACGTAGATTATTTCTCTAATTGCAGATTAGCACTAAACTTGATTTCATAAGCCCAGTGACCTCACAAGACAAAGCCAAATACCTTGCTCCCAATGTTGGCCGACGAGAAGTTTGGTCATGGGCAATGTTTGATTTTGCAAACTCTGGTTACACCACTGTTGTCATTACAACAATATTCAATGCTTATTTTGTCAGCGTGGTGGCTCGCAATCAGGACTGGGGGACATTTGCATGGACGGCGACACTTGCGGCTTCATATGCGCTCATTATTCTAACTGCGCCTATTTTAGGCGCATACGCTGATGCCTACGCCGCAAAAAAGCGTCTTCTGTTATTAACTACTATAGGTTGTATTCTATTCACCTCTCTACTTTTCTTTATAGGTCCAGGAGATTTATGGTTAGCAGTAATACTTATAATTCTTGCGAATTTCTTCTTTGGTAGCGGTGAAAACCTGATTGCCGCATTTCTCCCTGAGCTGGCAAGAAGCGAGACGCTTGGAAAAATATCTGGTTGGGGCTGGAGCCTTGGGTATATTGGCGGCATAGTAAGTTTAGGCTGTTCATTCGCGTACGTAACCTGGGCACAAGAGCAGGGACAACAGCCTGAACAATTCGTGCCAGTAACTCTACTGATAACCGCTTTTTTATTTGCTATTTCCTGTGTTCCGACGTTTCTCTACTTGAGAGAACGGGCTCAACCACAACCACATCTACACAACCGCAATGTAATAAGTGAAGTATTTGCAAGACTTGGCGACACGATTAAACATGTGCGCGACTATCGTGACTTGATGCGCTTTCTAGTCTGCCTTATTTCCTACCAAGCGGGCATCCAAACCGTAGTCGTAATTGCTGCGATATATGCGCAACAGGTAATGAACTTTGATTCAAACGATACCATGTTATTAGTAGTATTAGTGAATATCACCGCAGCGCTGGGCGCTTTCGTATTTGGCAATATTCAAGACAAAATTGGTCATGTTCCAACTATCGCACTGACCCTCATTGGCTGGATCGTCATGGTGTTGCTTGCTTGGGGAGCAGAAGATCGCGCTACGTTCTGGTTAGCTGCCAACATTGCCGGCCTTTGTTTGGGCGCAGCTCAGTCCGCAGGACGTGCGTTAATTGGATACTTTAGCCCAGCACTTCGACGTGCTGAATTTTTTGGGCTGTGGGGGCTGGCTGTAAAACTGTCATCGATACTCGGTCCCGTAACATATGGGCTGGTAAGCTGGATATCACATGGTGATCACCGCCTTGCGATGCTAATTACTGGCAGCTATTTTATTATCGGCCTATTGATATTAATGAGTGTAAATGTGCAGAGGGGCCGTCAAGCCGCTCTATGCAATAAAGAAATTCTTTAATGCAGTGAAGAAATCAACGTATCAAATGGTGCGAAGTAGCACTAGTTTCCGTAATATAAAATCTAGGCAGTAGCGCGGTTTTGTTTAATGCATTTGTACAAGCTTATCTTTTTAAATTTTTGAAGCCGCAAGCCCGGCTTTAATCTATGTTTTTTTTAACTTTAAGATTTAATGATGCATTTTTTGGTGATCACTGTGATCATCGCCGTGCTGATCGTGAAAATCGGCATGACTATCTGTGGTTTCTAGTGACTGCTTACTTTTGTTACCCAACTCTGCTGGTTTGAGTGGAGTGAAACGAGCGGCCTGTGCCTCCTGCTCAGGTAGTCTAACAAACACAATTACCTTCGTTTCTGGCGTAACCATGAAATCCCCTGTTCCCTTAAACACATTATCGCAAGCGGGTTCTAACTTGACTGTGGTTTTGGTCTCTCCGGTTTGAAAAATTGCTTTGCTAACTCCCCCATTAATACTAATCTTGGTGTTTGCATGATCCGTAACATACAGCGCAATCTCTTTATCCTTAGTTACAATTTCCAGATGATATGGCCCTGCCATGCGCATCTGTCCGCCGTGAGGCGCATCGACTGAATCAAAATAATCGTCGGTATGCGACCAGACCGGGGTCGAAAAAATTAATGTTATAACTGTTAGAAAAATAATTCTCGATTTATTCATTTTTTCTCCTAAACAACAATTGAATCAGATCGTCTAATTTGTACGACATACTCAGTGCACATGATCATCTGGTGGTGGCAGGATTTCTTTTTCCAGCTTGACTTGCGTTATTTGCTGCATCAATAAATTCGTGTTTGTCCAGCCTTCTCCATCAGCCACGGGAATCCAGCGT
>SPBV01000098.1 GCA_004525885.1 Nitrosomonadales bacterium | reverse complement strand
TCTGTATTCCCCTCGCCGATTGAGGAGCCGAATACGAGCATGGGTTGGGAGAAATATACAGTTGTCCCAGAAGTAGCTATGTCAAAACCAAAATAGGTAGACGTTGAATCTGCGTCTATTATTGCTGTAAGTTCTACCCATGTCCAAGTAGTTGCGGGTACGAACGCTGACCCAAGGGTTTGACCAGTTACTGAATCGTAGATAAAAGGCTTAACACTGGTTGCCGTTGCAGAAGATACATAAACCCATGCTCCAATCGTAACTGTTCTGCCTGCAAATTTAGCAAGATGGGTAAACTCTGTTGGGGTCTTAGGCCAATACACTTCTTTGTCCTGAGCAGAAGTCACAACTTTTAAAGAATAAAAACTACCATCCTTTGTTAAAGTAGGGATAGAGTTGATTTTATGATCATACTCAAAATCCACCTCAGTCTCCCTTTAGCAAAGGAAATAATCAGGAACAATTTGGACTGCACCCCCCAAGTTGGACAAAATATGTTAGAGTAGTTGGCAGGAACCAAAGTCCCGGGAAATGGGAGAAAGGATCTTGCCATGAAGCACCGAAGAAGCTTTCCAATAGAGCTCAAGCGCCAAATTGTCGAAGAACTGCTCAGTGGGATGAGCACGCCAGCTCAACTCATACGCCGTCATGAAGTTTCATCAGGTCTTCTTTACCACTGGAAAGAACAATATGCCAGAGGGAGATTTGATAATGCCCCCAGCAAGGAATCAGCCCTTGAAGACCGCGTCCGCCAATTGGAACAACTGGTCGGCAAACTTACCCTGGAGAACGAGTTTTTAAAAAAAGCCGTTCAGAGGGGTCTTTTGACACTACCGAAGAAAAACGACGTTTCATTACTGAACACCGTCACCTCCTCGAAAGCGCGGAAAGGGGGTGCCAACTCATGAACTTACCCCGCAGTACCTATTACAATAAATCAAAGAGCGACTATGTGGATGATGAAGAACTCATAGCCCATATCGAAGCCATTATTGAAGAGTTTCCGGGATACGGATACCGACGCGTGACGCATGAGTTACACCGCCGTAGTATTCCGGTTAATCACAAAAAAGTATTGCGCATCATGCATCAACGAGGCCTTCTCAGGAAAACCAAGCGTCGCTGGATAAAAACTACCGATAGTAATCACAGTCAGCGGATTTATCCCAATCTAACAAAAGACCTTGTTGTTACAGCACCCAACCAGGTCTGGGCAGCAGACATAACCTATATTGGTATCCGCAACGGTTTCGTCTATTTGGCGGTCATTCTGGACCTATTTGCCCGGAGAGCTATCGGGTATGCCATTTCTCGTAACATTGATACCGTCCTTTGTCTTGCGGCCTTGAGCATGGCCATTGCACATCGACAGCCACCAAAGGGGGTCATCCATCACTCTGATCGGGGCGTCCAGTATGCATCCAATGATTACATAGGGACTCTTTTACAATACGACTTTCTGATCAGTATGTCCCGAAAAGGAAATCCCTATGACAATGCAATTGCTGAAAGCTTCTTTAAAACGGTCAAAGTTGAAGAAGTCTACCTCTGGGAATACCGAACCTTAGAAGATGTTCAAATTAGGCTTCCTTTTTTCATCCAGGAAGTATATAACCGCAAACGTCTGCATTCTTCTCTTGGATACAGACCACCTGTGGAGTTTGAAGAACTATTTTATAAAAACCTTAAACTCTGTCCGATTGCCCTAACCCAATCTGTCTAGCCACAGGGGTGCAGTCCAGATTACCTATTGAGATGTCAAGCTGAATATCGGGCAATTAGATACTGCTTGCCATTTGAAATAAAGTAATTGTTAGATTAATTCATAAAGGGAGAACTGTTATGAAGTTTGAAATCATAGATGAAGAAGACCAAGAGGCAGTGATAAAGTTAGAAGGACAAGAGTCAGTGATAAAGGTAAAAGATCAGGAGGGGGTGATGAAATTAGTAGGCCGGGAGGCAGTGATAAAGGTTATTGGTGTCGGCGGCTGTGGTGGTAATGCTGTGGACCACATGATTCAGAACGGGGTGCAAGGTGTTGAGTTTATTTGCGCCAATACTGATGCACAGGCATTAAAGCGTAATCAAGCGCGCATTCTGTTGCAATTGGGCTCTGCTATCACGAAGGGATTGGGCGCGGGCGCAAATCCTGAAATCGGGCGCGCAGCTGCGCTGGAAGACCGCGATCGTATTGCTGCATTAATTGATGGTGCAGACATGTTATTTATTACTGCAGGCATGGGTGGCGGCACCGGAACTGGTGCAGCACCAGTGGTGGCGGAGTTAGCAAAGGAAATGGGTATTCTAACTGTTGCAGTTGTGACAAGGCCGTTTGCATTTGAGGGCAGACGCTTAAAATCCGCACAGACCGGAATGGAAGAATTATCAAATCATGTTGATTCACTAATTGTGATCCCAAACGATAAGCTAATGTTAGTGCTAGGAGATGATGTCAGTATGCTAGATGCATTTAAGGCGGCAAACAATGTACTCTATGGTGCAGTTGCAGGGATAGCAGAGGTAATCAACTGCCCAGGTCTTGTAAATGTAGATTTTGCTGATGTGAAAACTGTAATGTCGGAAGCGGGTATGGCTATGATGGGTTCGGCATTTTCTACAGGGGTTGACCGTGCGCGTTTGTCAGCTGAACAGGCAGTTGCAAGTCCTCTGCTAGAAGATGTAAATCTCTCGGGCGCACGTGGTGTTTTAGTTAATATTACTGCAAGTTCAGGGCTGAAAATGCGCGAGGTCCACGAAGTAATGAATACAGTTAAAGATTTTACCGCTGAAGATGCGACCGTAATTATTGGTACTGTGATCGATGAGAATATGCAAAATGACTTGCGTGTTACGGTAGTAGCAACGGGTCTTGGTAAATTGACAAATAGTATTCAGACTAGGCCAATAAGTGTTATTCATGCTCGTACTGGAGTTGATGACGCTATGTTAGACAATACGGTAAATTGGAGGGATCTCGATATTCCTGCCGTAAGTCGTACGAACAGACGTGATGCAGTGGAAGCGATGAAACAATCTGGCGTAGAGGCGTTAGATATTCCTGCCTTCTTAAGGAAGCAGGCTGACTAAAATGTGTAAGTTGTGAATTAGATAAACTTTAAAATATATACGGGTAAATTTGGTGGTATTTAATACTTTTTTCTATGCGACAAGTCGGTCAATACCTCCCATATAAGGTTGTAAGACTTTAGGAATAGAAATGCTTCCGTCAGCATTTTGGTAGTTTTCTAGAACGGCCACTAAACAACGTCCTACCGCTAGACCAGAGCCGTTTAAGGTATGTAACAGTTCCGGTTTGCCACTCTCGTTACGAAAGCGCGCTTTCATACGTCGCGCCTGGAACGCTTCACAATTACTGCACGAAGAAATTTCTCTATAAGTGTTCTGTGCGGGCAGCCAGACCTCAATATCATAAGTTTTGGCTGCAGAAAATCCCATGTCATTCGAACATAACAGCACTACGCGATAAGGTAATTCTAATTTCTGTAGAATCATTTCAGCATGACCAACAAGTTGCTCCAATGCCTCGTAGGATTTCTGAGGATGAACGATTTGCACTAATTCAACCTTATCAAACTGATGTTGGCGGATCAAACCACGCGTATCTTTTCCATAGCTTCCTGCTTCAGAACGAAAGCAGGGAGTGAGCGCAGTAAGCTTGATAGGTATGGATTCTAGAGGAACAATTTCATTTCGCACAGAGTTAGTGAGGGGGACTTCTGAGGTAGGTATTAAATACCAATTTTCCTCTTGTAATTTTTGGTCAGTTTCCCCTTCCTCTTTTTCATACTTTTTACGATAGATCTTAAACAAATCTTCTTCAAATTTAGGCAATTGTCCCGTACCACGCAAACTTTCTGAGTTAGCTAGATAAGGAACATAGGTTTCGGTGTAACCATGCTCAATCGTATGCGTGTCTAACATAAACTGTGCTAGTGCACGATGTAATCTTGCGAGCCCCCCTTTCATCATACTAAACCGTGCACCACTAAGTTTCGTCGCAGTTTCAAAATCTAATAATCCTAAGTTTTCACCTATACTTACATGATCTTTTATTGAAAATCCGAACGAATCGGACGTCTTTTTTGTTCCCCAGTATCGTACATCCTCATTTTTACCTTCTTTTGGAACAGTACTGTGCGGCAGATTTGGAATTACTTCCATAAATTGCTGTAATTCACATTCAATTTTATCTAGATCTACCTTAGCTTGACTCAGCTGGGCAAGTATTGATTTCATTTGATTCAAAAAATTTCCAATCTCTCCATCATCTATACCATGCCCCGCTACACGAAGGCGGCCGATCCTACCTGAAATATTATTTCTATTTTCTTCTAGTTTCTGTGTATTTGTTCGTACAGATCCACGTTCTTCCACTAGTTTTTGAAAGTATGACATATCTAGATAAAAGCCACGTAAATCAAGTTCTTTGGCTGCATTTCCTAAATTAGCACGTAACAGATGGATATCTAACATATAAACAATTCCTAAATATAAGACATTTTAATTTATAGTTTGGAATGAATAACTTCCTTTAGCTTACGCATCATTCTTTATCTTTTTATCTAGTTTGCGTAAATATGCCAATTTCTCAGAAATCTTTTTTTCGAATCCGTGCACTGTTGGCATATACAACTTTACATCTGGCATCCCGGTAGGAAAATAATTCTCTCCAGCGGAGTAGGCTTCTACATCATCATGAGAGTAGCGATATTTGTGCCCAACACCTAGTTCTTTCATTAGCTTAGTAGGCGCATTGCGTAAATGATTTGGTACAGGGCGTGACTTGTCATTGCTGATAAGAGAGCGAGTTTTATTATACGCTAGGTAAGAAGAATTACTTTTTGGCGCACAGGCTAAATATAGTGCCGCCTGAGCAAGTGCTAGTTCGCCTTCTGGGCTACCCAGGCGCTCGAAAGCCGCGCAAGCGTTAGATGTTATTTGCAATGCACGCGGATCAGCTAGCCCAATGTCTTCCGTTGCTGCACGGATTAACCGCCGTCCTATATAAAGTGGGTCAGCACCACCATCAAGCATACGACACATCCAGTAAAGCGCGGCATCAGGATCAGAGCCGCGTATCGATTTATGTAGAGCAGATATTTGATCGTGAAATTCATCTCCATTCCTGTTGAAACGGTGTGAATTGTACGAAAGCATATTGCGGACAAAATCTACGCTAATGTCTACAATTTTCTCTGTTTCTGCAGTAACTTTTGTTTGCTCTAATAAATTAAGCAAACGCCTCGCATCTCCATCAGCAAATCCAATTAGTAGACGTTTAGCATCATTGGACAAATGCAACTTTTTCAATACGGAATCTCTTACTCGATCAAACAAAATAGCAAGATCATGTTCTGACAATGTTTTAAGAATATAAACATGAGCCCGTGACAGAAGTGCGTTGTTGACCTCGAATGAAGGATTTTCGGTAGTAGCTCCAACGAATGTTACTAATCCATTTTCAACATAGGGCAAGAATGCATCTTGCTGGGATTTGTTAAAACGATGCACCTCATCTACAAACAAGATAGTGTGTTGGTTCGATTGTTGTAGCGTAACTTGGGCCATTTCAATTGCATTACGGATATCCTTAACCCCAGAAAATGCCGCTGATAGTGCTATGAATTTGGCATCAAATTCTAGCGCCATAAGTCTTGCTAACGTAGTTTTGCCGGTACCAGGAGGCCCCCAAAGGATCATAGAATGGAGTTTTCCAGATTTGAACATAATACTTAAAGGCTTTCCTACACCAAGCAAATGAGCCTGACCGATAACATCTTCTAATTTTTGTGGACGTAACTGTTCCGCTAATGGGGTAGAAATTTCTTGTTTTTCAAACAAGTCAGTCACTAATCACATCCGAATTCTTGGGTGGAGTAAACTTAAACAACTCAGGTGCTAACTCTGGATTTTTTTCCATTCCTGAAAAGATAATAACTGTTGTCTGACCAAAATTATCATGTAGAACAGTTTTTCTTAGAACACCTTCTGGTGTAAATCCCAATCGCACTGATTCAAACGAACCTTCTTTTATTTTAGGCTTGGCCTCTAACCATTCTAATCCCCCTTGTAAGCCAATTTCACCCAGATCGAAATTTGATTCAATGGTATTGTCACCGGCAAGTAGTGCAGCAGGGCTACTCCCAATGGCTATATCAAGCTTTCGAATCGTAACTTGATTCAGATCGAGATCATGGAACCATACTGTTATGCCGTCCCCGACAATCATTTGCTCATATGGTTTTTCATAAACCCATCTAAATTTTCCAGGACGTTTGAATTGCATTGTGCCACTTGCTTCTTGTATTATTCGCGCGTTTTTATCGAGCAAAATTTGAGAAAACGAGGCGCGGGCCATACGCACATCTTTAACAAAATATTTTAGACTGCTCATGGCATCAGCCTGTGCTATACAAGGAAGAAGTAAGAGAAACAGGAAGAAATAAGTTCGTTTAAAGAAATTCATAGCATTTCTAGTATGGAATTTGTCCATGAAAGACTCCAGAGTAATTATAAATTTCTTCAGAAGAGTTATTCATTTCGGTCTTGAACTAAGATCTCTCTGTTACCATTGCTTTGCATAGCAGAGACAAGTCCGCTGTGTTCCATTTCTTCAATTAACCGTGCTGCGCGGTTATAACCAATGCGTAAGTGTCTTTGTACAAGTGAGATGGAGGCGCGACGAGACTTCATCACAACCGCGACCGCATCTTTGTATAGCGGGTC
>SPBV01000303.1 GCA_004525885.1 Nitrosomonadales bacterium | reverse complement strand
CGTGGATCTTCACGTTCTGTAATGGCGGCCAGCACAAATCCTGAAGGCATATTCATAGGTACGTCTTTCATTGAATGTACAGCAATATCTGCGCGGCCTTCTGCCATTGATTGTTCCAGTTCCTTTATAAACAAACCCTTGCCTCCAATTTTTGATAGTGAGGTATTGAGTATTTGGTCCCCGCGAGTGGTCATGCCGAGTATGCTGATTTCACTTTGTGGGTATAATTCTATAAGCCAACGCCTGATATAATTAGCCTGCCATAGAGCGAGAGTGCTTTCGCGTGTAGCAATAACAATTTTTGTAGGTATGGATGGATTTGACATTAATGAAAGAACCGCGAAGTTTGCTATTACTGTTTATTTTAACATGAGCAACTTCAGGCTGGATTGAATAGCGTATGCACTTCGTCTGTATTAGTACTTTTTGAAGCATTTAATAACGAGTTTAATGACATTAAGAAAATGGCGATCTTAACAAAAATCACATCAATGTTTTAATATTTACTGCAATGAGTCAGAGCTAGATATAATATAAAACATAATGGTTTATTTATACTACTAACTGCACTTGCTTCAATTATCTTTTAAGGCTAAGCCAGTTTTAGGACGCAGAGAGTTAGTACAATTTCTACTTCTATTTTTTCTAGGCACCAAAATTGTGTTTTGGGAAACAGAGACTAGTTTATAATGAAAAAAAAGTTGTTTCTCCCAATTGTGGTTATTGCCATGGTGGTTCTATTTGCCAGCAATGTTCATGCTCGATTATCTCGGTTGTTTCCTCCTCCTCCATCAAATAGCAAGTTGGGTGAACTCACAGCGATTAATTATCCCAAAATTGAGATAAACGGTGATACTTTGCAACTAGGTGCAGGCGGACAAATTCGCGGAACGAATAATCTTATTATTCTCCCAGCGCTGCTTACTGAATTTGGCCCAATTTTATACTGGATTGGACCCACAGGTGACGTGCAACGTATTTGGCTGCTTACTCCAGAAGAGGCAGCTCAGGCGGAAGAAGAAGGAAAATATGAAACTGAGTAGAAACAAATAGCAATTTTCAAAAAAATTCTAATCGTAGCGTATTATTTATGGGCAAAAAAATCTATATTAAAACATTTGGTTGCCAGATGAACGAGTATGATTCTGCAAAAATTGTGGATTTGCTCCATGCTACTCATGGTATGGAACAGACCGACAATCCTAATGATGCTGATTTAATTCTTTTCAATACTTGTTCTGTGCGAGAAAAAGCTCAAGAAAAGGTATTTCATGATTTGGGGCGTGTTAGATCTCTGAAAAGAGAGAACCCTGATTTACTTATTGGTGTCGGAGGCTGTGTTGCTAGTCAAGAAGGGGTAAATATTGTTAAGCGTGCACCATATGTAGATGTGGTGTTTGGACCGCAAACTTTACACCGACTGCCACAATTGATAGAAGCACGCAAAATTAGTGGGCAGCCGCAGGTAGACATTAGCTTCCCTGAAATCGAAAAATTTGATTATTTGCCAGAATCTCTGGTTCATCGTGAAGGGCGTACGGGGAATGTAAGCGCATTTGTTTCTATTATGGAAGGTTGTAGCAAGTACTGCAGTTTCTGTGTGGTGCCCTATACACGTGGTGAGGAGGTCTCTCGTCCATTGGATGACGTTCTGATAGAAGTTACAAAATTAGCAGATCTGGGAATTAAAGAAGTTACTCTATTGGGACAGAATGTCAACGCTTATCGAGGAATAATGGAAGATGATGAAGAGTGTGATGTAGCAGATTTAGCGTTGTTACTTGAATATATAAATGAGATTCCTAGTATTGAGCGTATTCGCTATACAACTTCTCACCCTAGAGAATTTACAGCACGTCTTATAGAAACCTATCAAAATATGCATAAATTGGTTAGCCACGTACATTTGCCAGTACAGTCCGGTTCTGATCGGATCTTGGCGGAAATGAAACGTGGTTATACTGTTCTTGAATATAAATCTATTGTCCGAAAACTTCGTGCTATTCGTCCCGATATTTCTCTCACCTCTGATTTTATCATTGGTTTCCCTGGTGAGACAGAAGCTGATTTTGACGCCACAATGGGGTTGATTGAGGAGGTAGGTTTTGATAACTCTTTTAGCTTTATTTATAGTCCGCGTCCTGGCACACCAGCTGCTGAGTTGCCCGATCATACCCCACACGAAATAAAACAGGAGCGGTTACAACAAATTCAGGGAAGGATCCGGCGCCAGGCACATGCTGTTAGTCAACGCATGATAGGAACAACGCAACATATCTTGGTAGAAGGGGTATCCAAAAAAAACCCTAACGAACTTTGTGGACGTACCGATAATAACCGGATAGTAAATTTTGCTGGCGATTTTGGTATAACCGGCCATTT
>SPBV01000178.1 GCA_004525885.1 Nitrosomonadales bacterium | reverse complement strand
TTTAAATGTCTGCTTTGTGCCAAAAGATCAAGGTTGCGTCTAAAGCAGCCTAATGCATCCAATGAATTTGATGGTGTATTTGTTGGTACCTTGAAAATAGAGAAAATCTAGATTAGCCTGTGGTATGTGTTGCGGGCTAGAATCCGATTCCCGTCGCCCATTTCTTCAAGGAATTGAATATCTGCCTCGTGCAAGAAATCGCCATTCGATTATTATTACGCCTAATACTGTTTATACTTAGTAAGCGATTTGTTTACATACTGAAAACGTATAGTAAATTAAAAACCAATTTGGTTTGTGCAATTTCACTGTTATTTCTGTTTGTTGGATGTGCACCAAAGATTTTGTATAGGCATGACCTTACTTAAGATGAACGCAAAAGAGATAGTTCTGTATGCGAAAATGGGGTTAGTTAAACTAGATTCAGTTCAAGAAACATTTTCAATTTATGCATGATTTTTAAAGGTTATACTTTTAGAGAAAAATTGACGCTCTGATAAAAAAACGCAAATTATTAGGTAATAAAGGAGCAAAAAGATGCTTGTCGGATGTCCAAAAGAAATTAAAGCACAGGAATATCGTGTAGGTTTAGTTCCATCTTCAGTGAAAGAGTATGTCAAACACGGTCATAAAGTTATTATGGAGACTACAGCAGGAGTAGGGATCAATTTCTCTGACGATGATTACATAGCTGCCGGAGCGGAAATTCGCGGTACAGCGAAAGAAATTTTTGATGAAGCGGATATGATCATAAAGGTCAAGGAACCGATAGCCATCGAGTGTACAATGCTTCGTGAAGGACAAATCCTGTTTACCTACTTGCATTTAGCCGCTAATCCTGAACAAGCTAAATGCCTTATAGATTCTGGTTGTGTGGCCATTGCCTATGAAACAGTCACTAGTGTGGATGGGAGAGGGTTGCCGCTTTTAGCTCCAATGAGTGAGATTGCAGGGAGACTCTCTATTCAGGTGGGGGCTTTTAATTTGCAAAAACATATGGGTGGAACTGGGCGTATGATTTCAGCAGTACCGGGTATTTTGCCAGCCAAGGTCCTTATTTTGGGTGGCGGTGTAGCTGGGTTTAATGCTGCCCGTATGGCAGTTGGTATGGAAGCAGATGTTACAATTCTGGAACGTAATCATGATCGGCTTCGTTACCTGGATGATTATTTTGCTGGACGTGCCAAAGTTATTTATTCGGTAACAGATTTCATCGAACGGGCTGTAAAGTTGACAGATTTGATTATCGGAGCTGTTCTTATTCCTGGCGCTTCTACTCCGCATTTAATTAGGAAAGACATACTTAAGACAATGATGCCGGGCACGGTAATGGTTGATATTTCTATTGATCAAGGGGGGTGTTTTGAAACCAGTAAGACCACAACACATAGTGATCCTACCTATATCATAGATGATGTTGTTCATTACTGCGTTGCTAATATGCCAGGCGCAGTACCTCTGTCGTCGGCTCTGGCCTTAAATCATGCTGTGTCGCCCTATGGCTTGGCATTGGCAGACAAGGGTTGGAAGCAAGCTATGCTGGAAGATAAAAACCTGCGTAATGGTTTGAATATTTTAAATGGTGAAGTTACCTATGAAAACGTAGCAAATGCCCTTGAGCTACCTTATAGCCCACAGCCGGCAGATTTGGTTTCGTAATACTATGCAGAAAGTACTTGAAATATTTTTTTCACTGAATTAGTACTCTGACTCAATCTAAAGTAACGATTAAGTCTCGTGCAGAGGTATTTATGTAGATTTATCACAGGACCTATTTACCGTTTTCCCTTACTATGCTGATACATGCTGTGGCTTGTTGATTGCAATAATTTGTAATCAAAAGGCCAAGGGAAAGATTGAAAATCTCCTATCTAAATAGAAAAAATCATAAGCAGGTAAGTGAATTTAGCGGGGGGTTACTATGAAAGACGCCACAGAACTATTAATATGTATCATCGCTCACGAGATCACACATATTAAATCGATACGCCATTCACTCAAAGAGGATGAGTTAACAATCGATCCTTTGACTGCAGAATAAGTTGAGAGCTTTAGAGAAAGAGACTGAAGGGCGCGAGCAGTTAATTGAAGAGTATAGGGGCTACTTAAAAGATATATAAAGTAGCTTATACAAGGATGGGGCGAGCGCCTTCGACAAAACGTCAGATGAATATGGATTCATCGATCACAAAGATCATAAAAAGTCTAGAGAATCGATTTGGGTCGAAAGCAGATGTTAACTAATAAGGTCAATATGAAAAATAATATCCAGGCGATTGTTTTAGCGGCAGCGGTCACATCGCTAGTAGGTTGGGCAACTCAAGGACCAACCGGCGGAAGCTTCAATGCGGTACAGCTGAGCACTGCAATGTATGGAAAAAAAGCCGATACTTTTGTGGTTGTTCAGGATACATCGTCATCGATGAATGAGCCACATACCCATGATACAAGGTATGTGGCTCATAGGGACGCAGGACAATCTAAACTTGAGCTCGCCAAGGAGACCCTCTCTCACATGAATCAGACGATCCCTCAGCTAGACTTTAACGTGGGGATGGTAGCCTTCGGTACTGGGTGTGTTAACAAAGCCGAGGTCCTCTACGGATTAGAAACGTACGACCGTAATGGCCTTGGTGGTGGCTTAACTAAACTTACATGCGCAATCGGCACGACTCCCATGGGCGCAGGTATCGATACCGCTAACAGCAAACTTCTGGCGGGGCTAGGGCTTGGACAGATAGCAATGTTTATCGTTAGTGATGGCATATCAGATGAGAGTCATACTTCTGACGGTGGTGTCGGCAAGGAAGGTGCCCTTGCTGCTGCTAAAAAAGTTAAAGACCAGCTAGGCGACCGGGTGTGTATTTACCCGATTCAAGTCGGCAATGATCCGGGTGGAGAGGAGTTTATGAACAAGCTCGCTGCGATCGGAGGATGTGGTTTTGCAATTAATGCCATGGATATTTTTTCACCTAAGACCGTGGCTGGTTACGTGATCAAAACTCTGCTCAAACCTGCTGAAAATACTACAGCTCCTGCTGTTATTTCCCCCGTAAAAATTACTTTCTCCGCTGATGCTTTGTTCGATTTTGACAAAGCCGTGCTGAAATCAGAAGGCAAACAATCACTGGATAACCTGATGGACAAGCTGGGCAACGTAAAATACGATGTGATCGTTGCTGTCGGTTACACAGACCGCATTGGTAAAGAAGACTACAACAAGAAACTATCTTTACGTCGTGCCGAGGCAGTTAAAAGTTATTTGGTTGCGACCAAGGGAGTTAATGCCAGCGACGTTTTTGTTGATGGAAAAGGTGAGGCCAATCCGGTAACTGGAACTACCTGTATCGGAAAAGGTATATCAACTAAGAAACTCATCTCCTGTCTGCAACCCGACCGTCGTGTTGAAATCGAGATTGCCGGTATACGGGAATGAAATAGTCGAAATAGAACACAAAGATAGATTGATGCCCGTAAATTTATGCTTTTTGGCAAAAGCGCACGTTCAAACGCGAACCAAAATTTGGCACTTGGCCCAGCTTAATGCTTCTACTAACATATTTATACCGGATACAACTTATCTATCAATTCTTCTAGCTCCCTGCCTTCGTCAGTTGGACTGCTGTAGTCGTCAAATCCATGCGTAGCTAAACGCTCTCCACACAGGTCACTTGGTATATCTGCTACTGTATCAGGAATTAACTTCTTATTTTTTGTGACCAGCTTGTTGAATAGCTCACGATGATCTTCTGACAATGGAAGTACGGTTTCCATAAAACAAATATCTGAGAGATTAAGAGTAACTATAATTTACGCTCCTCGATAGAAAATGCTCAGCTTTTTCATTGATATGAGATTCGCTGAAATAGTTAGGCTTATATAACGGATTTTTAAAAAGAATGCTGAGGGTATGGGAGGAGCCTTTGAATGCCTGCTTAGTACGGTGACTTCAATTGGTCGATGCAACACTTTAATCTTAGCAGTAAAAAGATGGAGTGTAGAAAATGGTACATCGAACACGAATAAATTATACA
>SPBV01000145.1 GCA_004525885.1 Nitrosomonadales bacterium | reverse complement strand
CTTTACTTTCATTCGCAGTGACATTTTTTTTTATTTTGTGGGTCATTAAATATAGTGCCATAAAGATATTGGATCATCCTAATCATCGTTCTCTTCATACCAAATCTGTTCATAGAATCGGCGGTGTGGGTTTGATGTTGGGAGTTCTGGCCGCTTGGGTTCTGCTTCCTGTATTACTGCCTTGGTCAGTATGGTTGGGTGTTTGTCTGTTAGTCTTGGTATCTTTTGCCGATGATATTCTCGGTCTACCCATTTGGTTGAGGCTGTTGGTACACTGCATAGCAGCAGTTTTTTTATCCACGATACTTCTATTTGATACTCATGGTTGGTTAATTGCGGCCATAGCAGCAATCTGGATCATCTGGATGACCAATCTTTACAATTTTATGGATGGTTCAGATGGGCTAGCAGGTGGTATGACGCTAATCGGTTTCAGTTTCTACGGTTTAGCTGCTTTGCTTGGCGATAACGAGACGTTTGCTGTGATAAACTTTTCTATTGCTTCTGCTGCTATGGCTTTCTTGTTCTTCAATTTTCACCCGGCACGAGTTTTTATGGGAGATGCGGGTTCGATCCCTTTAGGATTCTTGGCTGCTGTATTGGGTATATTAGGTTGGGTTGACAGCATATGGCCGGTATGGTTTCCGTTGATGGTGTTTTCCCCTTTTATTGTCGATGCATCAGTAACGCTAGTAAATCGATGGCTACATGGAAAAAAAATCTGGCAAGCACATCTGGAACATTACTATCAACGGCTCGTGAAGAATGGCTTTGGACATCGTAATACAGCATTATTTGAATATATTTTGATGTTGTCGGTAGGAGCTGGTGCATTGTGGGCAGTACAGCAGGAAGTTATGTTCCAGCTTGGAGTGGGCATAGTATTGAGTTTGGTTTATATAACTCTGATAGTTGTTTCTGGGTTGTATTGGAAACATAGTAGAAATGGCGAATAGAATGTTCACACTTAACTTTATCGTATGCGCACATTAATAAAATTTGTTAACGACATACTGGCTATTATTCTGGCATGGTGGTTTGCATATTTATTTCGTTTTAATTTTGAAATTTCTCCTTTTTATCTTGCATCACTGGTAGAAACCTTGCCATGGGTTATCCCAATTCAAGCGGCATCATTTTTTTGGTTTGGCCTTTATCGCGAAGTCTGGCGTTATGTAAGTTTGCACGATTTACGGACCATTCTTTATGCGGTGCTTACAGCAGCAACTACGGTGCCGCTAGCATTATTTATGCTGCATATTCTTGCAGGAGTACCACGTTCCGTGTTGATGCTAGATCCAATTTTGCTTTTATTTATGATGGGTGGAAGCCGTATTACTTACCGCTTGTGGAAGGAGAGGCGACCTTTTGGAATGAATAATAATACCCTGAGGGGAAACCCTGTCTTGGTATTGGGTGCGGGTGGAGCTGCTGTTAGATTATTGAAAGAGCTTTCACGTAGTGTGGAATGGCGCATAGTGGGATTACTTGATGATAATTTGACTAAGCGCGGGAAGATTTTAGATGGTGTACAAGTGTTAGGCCCAATTTCTGACCTACCTATTTTAGTTAAAAAATTGGGCGTTCTTCATGCCATTATAGCTATGCCATCTGCTACTCATAGCGAGCGTCGCATAGCTCTAAATGCCTGTTCTACGGCTGGTGTAAAAGCGTTAACCGTGCCTTCTTATGATGATCTGATTAGTGGCAAGATTACCGTATCACAAATCCGTAACGTAGAACTTGATGATTTATTAGGACGTGATCCGGTGAGATTGGATAACGAAGGGTTGCACAGATTACTCGAAGGTAAAACTATTTTTGTTTCTGGAGCAGGCGGTTCAATTGGATCTGAATTATGTCGACAGATCACAAAATTCAAGCCAGCTCATCTTGTATTTTTTGAATTGAATGAATTTGCGCTTTACAACATTGAGCAAGAATTTCGTTCAAAGTTTCCAAACATGAAGATGGTATTTGTTATCGGAGATGTTAAGAACCAAGCACGACTAACTCAAGTCTTTTCTCAATTTCGGCCAGAAGTGGTATTTCATGCCGCCGCTTACAAGCACGTGCCGCTGATGGAGCAAGAGAATGCTTGGCAAGCGGTCCTAAACAATGTACTAGGAACCTGGGTTATTGCACAGACTTCAATCAAATATGAAGTAGAGAAATTTGTCCTGATTTCAACTGACAAGGCAGTTAATCCCACTAATGTTATGGGTGCGAGTAAACGACTTGCGGAAATGGTTTGCCAGGCCATACAGCATCCATTTTTTTCTGGTTTCCCCACGTCTGAAAATATAGCGAATGAAGTAATAACGAATACTCGTTTTGTGATAGTTCGCTTTGGTAATGTACTAGGTAGCACTGGTAGTGTCATACCAAAGTTTCGTGAGCAGATTGCAATGGGTGGACCGGTTACTGTCACACATCCAGAAATTACTCGCTATTTCATGTCTATTCCTGAAGCAACACAACTGGTGTTACAAGCAGGATCAATGGGAGGTGAAAAAGGTGACAGAGAGATTTTTGTATTAGATATGGGGGAACCAGTTAAGATTGCTGATCTTGCAAGAGACCTAATTCGTTTGTCTGGATTTAACGAAGAAGATATAGATATTGTCTACAGTGGTTTACGTTCTGGTGAGAAACTCTACGAAGAGTTACTTTCCGATGACGAGAGTACTTTGCCTACTCCTCATAATAAATTACGTGTCGCTCAGGCTCGCCAAGTAGATGAAAAATGGTTGGTGGAGTTGATGAAATGGTTGAATGAGAACCCAGTACTAAGTGATGATGAGGTAAAAAGGGGGTTGGTAAATTTTATACCAGAATACTCAGACCTGAATTCGAGCAAACAATTTTTATTGTAGACTTGCCATGACTCTTTTCTTCTCATAGTAACAGTTAGATTTGTAGCAGCATCCTGAAGATCTGCTCTCCAAGCTTAATGATGGAACAGATACAGTTCGGAATACACTCCTTTTTTTGAAAGTAGTTCTTGGTGGCTGCCGATTTCTGTAATATGGTCCTGCTCTAGCACAATAACGCGATCAGCTTTTTCTACGGTTGTTCTGCGGCGTGCAATGATTATGGTGGTGCGATTTTGCATCAAGTTGTCCAGTGCTTTTTGCGTATAATGCTCAGACTCTGAGTCCAGTATTGGGACTGCTTCATCCAGAATAAGGATAGGCGGATTCTTTAGGAAAGCACGGGCAATAGCGATACGCTGACACTGTCCCCTGGAAAGTTTTACACCATGCGTACCTACCTGTGTTTGCATTCCTTGTGGCATTTCTCGAATAAATTCTATTGCATGGGCAGCTCGTGCCGCTGCAATTATTTCACCCTCTGTTGAGCGCCCCATTTCGCCGTACGCAATGTTGGCCGCAATCGAATCATTAAACAGTGTGATTTCCTGTGATACTAGGCCGATATTAGAGCGTAGACTGTCTAATTTAATCGTTGTCAAGTCATGACCGTCTAATAATATTTTCCCATGGGTTGGTTGGAAGAAGCGCGGTATTAAATTAACAAGAGCGTTTTTAGTGTCATCTGAAGAGCCAACTAGAGCAATTATTTCTCTTGGTTTGATGGTAAGTGAAAAATCCTTTAATACAGTATTTTCTTTGAAATCATAGTAAAAGGCGACTTGCTCAAATTGAAGTTCTCCTTGAGCACGATCGATGACAATTGTCCCTATGTCCATTTCAGCTTCCAGATCAATTATGGAGAAGATATTTTTAGCCGCAGTTAAGCTACGTTGTAGAAATTTGTTTGCGTTTACAAGTTGTTTTAAGGACAAGGATAAAATTAACATCGAAACAATAAAAGAAACAAAACCACCTATTGTCATTTCATCAGTGAAAGTTTGCTGAATGGCAAGATAAAGAATAGCGGACAGCGCAATACCAATAACTATTTGCACTAGTGATATTTTAAAAATATTAGCGCTAACATGTTTCATGTTGAATCGTCGTATCTGGTCAGCTTCATCCTGGAAACGATGGCTTCATCCCGCCGGCCTCCATTAAGTGCAACTACTTTGTAATTTTCAATTGATTCCCGTATTACTTGAGTAAAGCTTTCTATGGCCTGGTGTGTTTCCCAATCAGCATCTTGTGATTGCCCGCAGATCACTTGCATACTTAGTACAACTATTGACGTTATCATTAAGGCTAGTAATGATAACTCCCAATTAAGATAGAGCATCCACACTAATAATCCTATAATGGTGAGCGTATTTTTTATCGAAGTTATCACTACTCTGGCGCCGTCTTGAGTGACTTGTGTTACCTCAGAAGTAAGTATTGAATTAAATCTATCACTTGTTTGACCAACGTAATAGTGAGTAGGTAGTATTAATAGTTTATCAAACATTGCTGTTTGCAAGTCTACTGTCAATGTGTTGCTTATCCAATTTCTTCCATAGCTACTGATATAACTTACCAGACTACGTACTACAAAAAATGCCATGAAAATTAGAGGAATTAATTGCATGGAGTCTTGGTTCTTACTGACAAAGATGCTATCCAGCATTGGTTTGATAAGTACTGGTAGGATTGAATCAATGATTGCCATTAGAATCACACCTAACAAAACTAGGTTGAATACTAACCGGTAGGGCGCAACATAGTCCATTAAGCGCAGGTATAACTGGTGATTCGTCATAGTTTGCGTATTTGACATGAGCGCACAATATCAGAAATGAGGGAAATTGAGTAAATGATGCTTCATGAATCAGACAGGAG
>SPBV01000251.1 GCA_004525885.1 Nitrosomonadales bacterium | reverse complement strand
CGATCGCAATTTGCGCAGATCCAGTTGCGCAGACCCAGCGAACTGCGGGATGCCAATCGGAATCGAAACGGCCTGCCAGATATCCGTTTTCCTCTATATTTGGCAAAATACCCTGCAGGCAGCGTTCGCTGGCTTCAACAAAGTCTTCGCGTTCGGCCGCAACGCCGACCTCCAGAATGCCCTGGGCCGTATAACCTATGGTATGTGTCAACGGTCTCAGGTGGTCATCTAGACAATTTTCAGCGAACCAGCCATTCTCTTTCCTGAATTTTAGAGCACCTTCCACCGCCCGTATAGCCGCGTCTGAATAGAGAGTTTTTCCAGTTAATTTACCTAGGCGATGCATTGCCCACGCACACAATACGTTGTAGGTCTTAATTGATTTGGCGCTGACGAATTCCCCATTTGTCCTGAACATGCCCTCTTCATACATGTCATTTATTAGGAACTCGCCCGCGCGTTCTGTCGCGCGGAAGATCGTGCTGTCGTCGCGCTCCTGTAGAACCGATAGAAATCCATCAAGTACCATTCCGGTGTTGAATGCCGCTGGACTTTGTTTGTCTGGGGTGATTACCTTGCCGCCTTGAATTGCCCCGCTAGACATTTGAGTGTTGGTTTCCCACTGGGCCATGCGATAGGCGCGGTCGATCAGATCCGACTGTCCTGTAAGTTGTGCAAAAGAGATCAGGCTAGTCATGATGTAGCCGGTTGTTTCGGGATAGGAGGCCTCCCATCCACTCACAGACGAAACTGGAAAATAGCCATAGGAGACGCCCCCATCTGGGGTCGCATCTTGAGCAGTTACCAACCAGCGAACAGCTGCTTCGGCTCGTTCTACTGTTTCACCCAAAACGGGGATCACCGCTTTTGGTGAACGGAATTGATCCTTAAGAACGATGTCGCGAAATGGGCGATTATTGCCTAAGAGAATGGTCTTCCACTGTTGAAGACGATGGCTGGCATTCCAGTATTTTTGCTTGATCGAGTTTGACAATAGTTCAATTTCCTATTCTGGTTTTGATTGAGACCTAGATTTTTCTTAATCCTACCTTTGCTTGTACCACTGTTCCAGCATCATCAATACCCAAACCATGGTACCGTGGTAATCAGCATGTTCGTCCAAATGTTGCGAAAGTAGTTTGTCGATAAAATCAGCGCGAATGATATTGCGTGACTTTAAATCACGCAGACTATCTGTTGCCAAGATTTGTAGCGGTTTGTGATCCTGAAGCCATACTCCAAAAGGGAGACCGAATCCATGTTTTTGTTTAGTGATAATCTCATTCGGCAGGAAACCCCGTAATGCCTCTTTAAAGAAATAACGTAATTTCGTCCCCTTAAGTTTAAGTTTTGGCTCAAGCTGCGCTGAGTACGCAACGATTTCATCGTCAAGAAAGGGAAAAGCCACTTCGACCCCTGCTAGCTCGCATGACTTGACTACTTTAGGCAAATCATTGTCAGCAAGAGTGAATTTAAGATCTAGACTAAGCATACGATTAATCAGACTTAGGGCATGAGTTTGATAATAAGTTTCATTTAAGAGTTCTATTGGTTGTCCTGGATCAACATCAGCAAGAAATTCAGAGGTAAAAACTTCCTTATGGCCGTATCGACCCAGCAAATTGTAGGTTTCGGTGCGTGCCGGCATCGGTACCGTTGCTTGTTCAATATAACTACGAGCCTTACTTATTACTGGCAAATTAACGCCTCCAGGAATGCCGAAAACTAGTGGTTCGACAATCTGCTTACGCAAAGCAGGTGGAAGATATTCGTAAAGAGAAAATATATATTCTTTCGCATAGCGTACGTTACCACCAAACAATTCGTCTCCCCCATCGCCGCCAAGGAGCTTGGTTACGCCATCAGCTTTGGCTTGACGTGCACAATAAAAAGTAGGTATCGCAGAAGAATTGCCAAAAGGTTGATCGAAGATTGCGGCAATCTGTGGGATTGCCTCCACTATGTCATCTGGGGTGACATAATATTCATGATGCTCTGTAGAGAAGTGCTGTGCCGCAATACGAGCATATTCCATCTCATCATAACCTGTCGCTTCGAATCCGATGGAGTAGGTACGAGCAGGGCGACTATTTATTTCGCTCAAAATTCCTGCGATCGTTGAGCTGTCAGTTCCGCCGCTGAGAAAAGCACCAACTTCCTGGCCTTCCGCTGCTTTACGTACACTGGAACGTAACACTCCAAGAAAGTCCTGCTTTAGTTCTTCAAAGGGTCGTTTTTTAGTTTCTAAAAAATTTATTTCCCAGTATTTGCCAGATTCCTCCCGTCCTTCTTTGCAAATCAAGAATTCGCCAGGTAGAAGCCGCTTTTGCTCCTGATAGATCGAACCTGGGCTTGGTATCATATGGAAGTAGACATAGTTATATAAACTTTGAGAGTCAATTTTGGGTCGTGCTAATGGATTTCGGATAATCGCATCTGCTGATGTGCCAAAAATTATTCCTTCTCCTGAAATTTGGTAGGAAACTGGTTGGGTTCCCATACGGTCTATCGCCAAAATAGCCTCATTAGAGCTCTCATCAAGAATGCAGAGAACAAATTGACCAACTAGACCCGCAAATGCTTTTTCCCGATTATCCAGCCAGCTTTTTGCAAGCGTTTTTGCTACACCGTCAGTATGAGCAAGTTTAGCCAGGTGAGAATCCAAAAATCGGGGCTGCCCCCATAGGGCGACCATGACCCCTTTATTCTGATACAAGTGTGCGCTATTACCATTGGCGGCCACAGCTAATGCACTGTTTCCACCAGCTAATATCTGCACGTTACTGTCATCAAAACGAACAAGTGGTCTGACCATTCGCTCAGCAATCTGTCGATTTTCGTCGGTTGTTGAGCCATGGCCTATCCAGCCACACAGTCCGCTCATAACATTTCCTTAGTTATCTTACGCATCACCATCCTATTTTTTTAATTAACTACTTATCGACAAGAACTTTACAATCCTTACTGAACTAATCTTTATAGAGTAAGTGAGTAAGTAAGGGTCTTTCTGGTAACTAAAGGAAAGTTGTTAAATGT
>SPBV01000243.1 GCA_004525885.1 Nitrosomonadales bacterium | reverse complement strand
GAATAATACTGCTAATTATATGTATATTATAAGGTGAAGATAATATTATTACATTTAACATAACTCATATTTTATTAAAAAAGACCAGTTTGAGATCAATTTAATGTCGGAATTTTCAATATAGCAAATAAGGATTGTGGCGCCCTTCTCAATCTTGATTCTCATTTTTTCAAAAAACACTATTTTATTGATTTAAGCAAATTTAATTTAATTAAAGATCACTTGTAACCGATATATAAATTAGTTCTTTACAGGATGGTCATATTTAACTGAAATTAATTAAATTGCAGGTTAATTTAGACCCATTGCTTGTAAAGGTTTTTATATATGCCAGAGAAGGATGCGCTATGAATCTTAAAGAATACATAGAAATGGGCGAGGACGCTGCAGGGAACCAAGTGAAACTTGCTTCCTATTTGGAACAAAATGACTCAAATATGAGGAAAATGAAACAGAATAAAAGGTGTATACCTGACCCTATGTGCATTAAACTCGCACATCTAATCGGGGTTGATCCGTTACATGTGATCGCAGCAAGTAATCTAGTAACAGAGAAGAATTCCGGGAGGAGAAAGTTGCTAGAAAGCTGCCTTGTAGCGATAAACTAGCTATTTCCGGCATCTCTATAATTAAAAGGACATCACCATTATTCGATGTTCTTTTTACGAACCTACCTCCCTTCTCACCGCTGAGTATTTTACTAAGTAACTAAGCTACAATGCTTTTTTTCTTGGTTTTTTCTATTAACTCGTAGAAATGCTTGTCAGGAGCAACCATCAAGCCATCAGCTAATGTAAGCATATAGTTTGCGAATGAAATCATAGTAATAATTTCTGGAATCTCTTCTTGTTCTACACCATTTTTTAACATTTTGTCAGCAGCTTCACCGTAGCTCCCTTTACCCTGCGCAAGACAAACTGCAAATTTCAAAATTTCTCTAGTTCTAGTAGATGCTGGCTAAATTTGATCTAGGTCTCTTGTTATCTTTAGATTTACACCGTACCCCAGGCCATATTTTAATGCCATAGCTTGATGTGCAATTGAACAATACTGGCAATCACGGGCATTTGCACCACAATAAAGATCGTCTCTTTAATAGTCCGAGGCAACTTTCCAGCGCACAAAATAGCTCTAACCATCTACCACGATGTCGCAGTTAGTGATGGACTGAGTGCTATAGCTGCTCGAAACAATTTAGGAACATAGCCTAAAACCGAGAATTTCTCTTTATATCCTTATCTTCATTGGGAAAGCACTTGAAAAACTCTTCTTCGGTGTAAGGTTGAGTATTTGTCATTTAGGCGTTTTTAAACAAATTAAAAAAATTCTGGGTTGTCATTTCAGCTACTTCATTTACGTTAATACCTCGTAAAGTAGCTATCTCTTCAGCAACATGTCGCACAAAAGCAGGCTGATTGGTCTTGCCACGATAAGGTACGGGGGCCAGAAATGGAGAATCTGTTTCTACTAGCATCCTTTCTAGCTGAATTCTCTTAGCTGTTTCTTTGATGGTAACAGCGTTCTTAAATGTGACTATGCCAGAAAAAGATATATAGAAATTCATTTCTATTGCTTGCTGCGCTACTTCCCAGCTTTCAGTAAAACAATGCATCACACCTCCAACCTGGTCTGCGCCCTCTTCCGCCATGATACGGAGAGTATCAGAAGCTGCTTCACGAGTATGAATAATGAGAGGCTTATTGCATTGGCGAGCAGCGCGTATATGTTCGCGAAATCTCTCTCGCTGCCACTCTAGATCACCTTTAAGTCGAAAATAATCAAGTCCAGTCTCCCCTATTGCTATTACTCTAGGATGTCGAGCTAATGAAACCAGCTCCTCCGCTTTTGGTTCAGTTAGGTTTTCGTAATCAGGATGAACACCAACTGAGGCATAAAGATTAGGATAGCTCTCTGCAAGTAAAAGTACTCTTGGGAAATCTTCCAAATTAACACTCACACACAGGGCATGGGTAACCTTATTAGCTTCCATATTCTCTAGAATCTGATCAAGATTATTTGCGAGATCAGGGAAATCAAGATGACAGTGTGAATCAATAAGCATAATTAAATTAGTGAGTAGTGTGTAACTTCATGTAGATAAGTATGAATATAAACTAATTCAGTTATTTCGAGCTGGAGCCATCAACATTGCATAAGAAATTAAAATTTCTTCTAAAAAGAGTCTGGGATTAAGAGGATGATGTGAAAGTCGCTGCATGTCTATTAAATTACGTAAGTAACGAGCAAGCTGAAGTGCATCAATACTTGGCACTAAGGTTTTTATTGTAGCCTGCATAGACAAATGATAACGAATCCTTCCTGTTGTACGAAAACTTATTAAGTCATAACACCATTTTTGTAGCCAGTTTACTACAGTTGGCAAATCAGATTTTTGCATTTTCTCAGCCAGCAAAATAGGATCAAGACCTTTTAATGCGCTGATATGATTGATGAAAATCTCATGCTGCAATAAATACTCCCCATCGTTGTATTCTAGCGCTGCCAAGGGAGCATAGCCCACAGCAGCAAGACTACCTTCAGGATCTTTGATACCCTGCTGTTTAAGCCAACTTTTAGCCAGAGTGAAATCAGGTATAGGCATCACAATTTGCCTACAACGGCTACGTATTGTCGGTAACAAATCGTGTGGTCGATGTGTCACAAGGATAAACAATGTTTGAGGTGCTGGTTCTTCTAAATTCTTTAGTAGCGCATTAGCAGCTGCAACATTCATTGCTTCTACAGGATGAATTAGAATGATCTTATAGCCACCACGATGGCTTGACATATTGATTAAATCATTAAGAGAGCGGATTTGCGCAACACTAATTTGCTTACTTGGTTTCTTCTTAGATCTCGCGTTACTCAGTTCAACCGCGGCGCTATCTTTGGTATTAGAGGCTGTCTTTGTTTTAATTTCGCCTGATAAGCTAGATAGTGCTTCAGGCTCAACTAAACAGAAATCTGGGTGCCCTTCTTGATCAAACCATCTGCAACTTGGACAATTTTCACAGGCTTTGCTCTCTGAGGATGGCTTCTCACATAATAAGAATTTAGCTAAGGACTTAGCAAATCCAAGTTTGCCAATTCCCTTCCTTCCCCTTAATAGCAATGCGTGGCCTCTAGAGGCATGGCCTTGAGTTAAGACTTGCCACACCCCATTTTGCCATGGATATATAT
>SPBV01000082.1 GCA_004525885.1 Nitrosomonadales bacterium | reverse complement strand
TTCGTCGGCTCGTTTTTAGCGTGTTTTTAGGCTAACACGTTGATTTTGCTCATTATAATTTTCCGACGAACGGTAGTTACGGGCTTGCATTTTTCGGGGACCCTACGGGGCGCCTAAGTCCTTGATTTTAAAGGCTTTTTTTATTTTTTTGGTCTGCTGTGGGAAAAAAGCGTGCCAGTCTGAATAATGGTATTCTGGTACCGGAATACCGATTTAAGTACAATAGGAAAAATCACGATAGCCTAAGCTTATCGTGATTTTATTATGGCCAACCTGTTACAGGATGGGCTTATAACCTCGTGATATACCAGTTATACAAGCCTATGGCATTCGCAGAAGCAAACACAATATTAAGCAGCAGCAAAGGATAATCTCGTTTATTAAATGCGACGACACAGTAAGCTAGTGCGCCAATCATAAATGGGATATACCCGGCCCTAAATTCGTTTGCTACAGAGAACGCGCCGACGATACCGCCGGCGCATCCTATCCAATTAAGCGCCCGGTACATCGCGCTTTGCTGTGTCGATGACGCTTTGTTGCCACAGCATAGCGTTAGCGATCAGGATGAGCGAAGCTTTGGGAGCGGCTTCCAATCCGTCTAGCTTTTCTTCGTTGACGCCCATCAGATGCGCGATATTGGTAACAAGTGCATCCTTGCTTACGACGACGCCCCCTGCCTTCGAGACCCTTACCGCTTTGACGTAGACCCCTTCCCGTGACAGCTTTGCAATTACGCTTTTGGCAGTCTTGCCAAACAGCTCTGCAAGCTTTGCTACGGTTTCTTTTGTGGGGGATTCGACATAAGCAGATTTTGCAAGCGCGGTCTGCTCTTGGGTATAGTTAACAATTTTGGTTGCTGTAGTCATAACGTGCTGTTCTCCGTGTGGTGGGGGGTTATCGTTTATAGCGTTAAAGGGAGAATAGAAAAGTGTCTGTATCAGGGGCCTAAAAGTTTCGGTATCTACCGTCCAACATCAACGGGGTTTGTTTCTGTCTCTAGGTCCGCGGTTTCCTGTCTTTTCTTTTCTCTCTTTAACGCTATCCGATGTAGAGATTATAGCCGCACAGCAGTGCGATGTATATACCGTTCGTCGGCTCGTTTTTAGCGTGTTTTTAGGCTAACACGTTGATTTTGCTCATTATAGTTTTCCGACGAACGGTAGTTGCGGGCCTACATTTTTCGGGTACGCTACGCGGCGCCTAAGTCCTTGATTATAAAGGCTTTTTTATTATTTTCCTATTATGCTGAAGCTAATTCATGCCAACGAAATGAGAATCATTATTATTTACATGTAACAGGAGATCGGAGATTTATTCTCCGATTTTACGCCCATCAAAAGCAGCAACCCTGTATGCTATCTGTTTCTAAGCACGCGCCACGCTACGATTGCGAACGGTGCAAACACAATCGAAAACAAAAGAATTGAAATGCTAGTTTCGGTGGAGAACATTTTTTAATCCTCAAAAAACACATCGGCTAAAACATCGGATAGCACCCAGAGAAATCCGAATCCTGAAGCTATCAACATCACAGTACCGATTATATTCCAAATAATATCCATTGTCAAATCCTTTGTGAAAGTTTTTTATTCAGAGTTACCGCATTGAGTGCGACAGTATGCGGAAGTTTTCGCGCCATCGACAAAACTGGAGCAGCGTCATCAAACACGAATTTTGGTAAGCACGCAAATTGCCGTAGCGTGTAGTATCGCAAGAGCCAGTGTCGTTTATATTCCCCATCGTGCATTCGGTAGTGATTTTTTCTCGCTTGATCGCGCGATAATATTTGATGCGTGGCGATGCCAAAATTACACAGGGAGGTGTAGTCTTCCTGCATCATATCTCGCGCTGTACATATCACAGAATAAAATCGTGCCTGTGCTACAAGATGCATGAAGCAGCGGAGCAGTGGCAGCGCTGTATCTTTAGCGATGTTGTCGGGCGTATGCTTTTCAATGTACGCGGCTAGGTTCAGCGTACCATCGGGATTGTTTGGCGTGCGATGCGACGAATCAATTAGCGTGGCATCAAGATCCCAAATCAGAATTGCAGAGTAATTTTTCATGTTGTAATTATAATTTATTCGATGCGTGGTTGTCAACACAATTAAATTTATTATACCCGATAAATTTATAGGGGGCGGTTATTAGACAATAGGTTTTGCGTTATCACACAACCCACCTCCGCGTTCCCCAAAGGTAAAAATTTCAAAGTCGACCCTAAATTGTAGTCGACCACTAAATTGTAGTTGACTCCAAATTGTAATAATAATATTGCACAGTAATAAAAAAATTATTGACTTTATTTTCCTATTGTAGTATAATATAAGCATGTCTACAGAATTAACCGAATCCCTCGAATTTATCCCCATGGCACCAGAGGATATTGAAATAGCAAATACCTTTATCACTTGCCAAGATACTCAAGAAACTGCAAAACTTTTGAAATTACCCTTAGATGTTGTAATAAAATATCTAGCAAAACCAGAAGTCGAAAGATATGTTGCAGACGTATATTTAAACTCCGGCTACCGTAATCGGTTTAAATTTGGATCTTTAGTAGATAAAATAGTAGAGAAAAAATTAGAAGAGCTGGAAGAAACAGGACTTGCATCAAGTAAGGATATAGTAGATATTCTTACTGCGGTACATAAGATGAAAATGGAAGAGATGACATATATAATGAAACTAGAAGAATCCCGCCGCCCCAAAACAGGAAGGCAAACAAATATACAAATCAATCAAGATTCAAAACCTGGATACTCCAGTTTATTTGAAAAATTATTGGATACAGCTGATATTTAATTATGCAAAAACCTAAAAGAAAACAATTTTATCATGCAAAAACCTAAACGAATAATGACCGACCCAGATACGGGTAAAGAAGTAAAAATGCCAAAAATAACAAAAGGATTAATCCGTGCAAATATAAACAACGGCCCCGCTCTGTACAATTTAGGTACTTATGAAGTACAACAGGGGAATTTTTTAGACGGCGAAAAAGTTTTATCTAAAGCATGGGAGGTAGAGAAAAATCCTGAAACACTATTAAACTTATCTACTTGTTATAAATTTAATGGTTCTTCCGCCAAAGCTGCTAAAGCTTTAGCAGAATGTATACGTCGTTGGCCCAATTTTGCTTTGGCTTACAACAATTTAGGGTTAATAAATTATGATAATAATCAGTTTGACGCTGCTGTTAATAACTATAGGACTGCTATTAAAATTACTCCAGACTATGCAGACGCACACTGGAATCTTGGTTTGGCTCTTGGTCTTGACTATTTTAGCCCAAGTCAACTTTTTAATGCATCTATTCAAGACTTCATGACAGAGTATTCCTGGAGATTTAAGAAAACTAATCCAGTAGCACTAGCCGGAACACTTGGTACACCAGAATGGGATGGGTCTCCTTTAGGAGATCGCAAGCTCATCATACTCTGTGAGCAAGGATTCGGTGATATGATTCAGTTTATGCGGTATGCTTATCAATTTCCAGTTGCTAATGTAATTTTACATGTTCCAGAAGCATTAGTTCCAGTAGTAAAATCAGAGTATACTATTACACATGTATCAACTTTTCCTCATGATGTTTGGATTGCTATGTGTAACTTACTTAAATATGTGCCTGTTGGACCTGGAGTCCCGTATATTCGGATTCCTCAATATGAAAAATTACTTTCAAACTCAAAACCCAATATTGGAATAGTTTGGAAAGGATCTGCGAAGCATGCTAACGATAAACAGCGTTCACTGCACTACAGAGATTTCTTATGGCTATTAAAATATGGAAATGTTTATTCACTACAAAAAGACGAGGTAACTAAAAATGCTAAAGACATACTCCCTACTAAGCTTGGAACTTGGTTTGACACTGCTAGGTATATTAATTCAATGGATCTCGTGGTTTCTGTCGATACCTCTGTTGCTCATCTTGTCGGCGCCATGGGAAAGCCTGTAATAACATTAATTCCTTCAAACGGAATTGATTGGAGATGGGGGCGTTATGGAGAGTCTACCGTTTGGTATGACTCAATGCGATTATGCCGTTCAAGGGATATGGTGCGTTGTGAAGAAATGGTTAATGATTTTCTTAATAACGGTAACAAGTTCAGCAACTAATTTAGTTGTAGATTTTCGCCCTCACTGGCTCGCGCCTAACGGAGAGTATGTGCTGCATGGAACATATCCATGTAGTAATCAAATTTTTAACTGGTTTGGAGTATTACAAGATGATGTAGTTATATCTACCGGAGTATTGCTTAATTCTAATTTAGCAGTATTTCGTGTAGAGGTACCTATGGATATTGGTCCCTCATGGAAAAAATCATTTTATACGACTATTCCAGGTAAAAAAGTTTTTATTAGTAAAATACCCTGTGGATTTCCAGAACTTAATAAAATATCAATTATTGTTGATAGTATTGAAATTGGATATACTGGGGCATTAAAAGTTAAGCCGGGAGAGATATTGATTTTTAGCGTGATAGTAAACACTCCTGACTTTAAAGTAGTATTAAAGGACACATTAAACAATTGAATTATCAGAGGAACAAACAGCAGTACCTACTCCTCCTGCTCCTGTAATAAAATATCCAGAGGATTTCCAAAATTTAGTAAAATATCAATTATCATTGATAATATCTAAATTGGATGCAATTAAAAGTTAAGTTGGGAGATTTCCTTCCTGACTATTAAAGGACACATTAAATGCCATTTAGTTTAACAATTGAATTATCAGATGAACAACAAGTAGCACTAGCTACTCAGCTTATGGAAGGTAGGAGTGGTGGTGCTATTAATTCTACAGCGCCTCCTGCAGCAGTATCTCCTGCAGCTTGGGACCCCGCAGGGCCGTCACCTAAGTACGCTCCTGACGCACCCGCAGTTTGGGGTTCTGAAACGTACCCTAAAGTGGTGCAGTTCGAGGATTGGAACTCACCAGGAAGTACTATTAATGTATTAGTAAAAGCGCCTATAAATAAGCTATGGCGTACATCTCAAATTGGACGTATCTTTGGTAAGCCTGCTAATTCATACAGCTTGGATCCAGCTAATGGTGATACCGCTACTCCTCCCTTACCACTGCGCTCACCAAGAGGAATGCCACTAACGTATCACTTTAATCGTAGTGGTAAGCCTATCGGTACTGCAACAATTATGTGGGGAGCAGGATCTTTTAATAATGACGAAGAAGTAGCACATGCTATGGTAGCTGCTCAAATGGAAGCTAATCGTCCTGTTGATCCAGAATGGGCAGCACTAGATGCCGCATACGCTGCTCGTGCAAAAACAAGGAAGGAACCTATAGTTACTCCTCCAGTTGTTAGCCCCGGTGTTAATGTCGGCGTAGAGTGAAGATAATATTTGTTGCTGCGCTATTGTTCTTTAGCACAACAGCATTTGGTACAACTTATTGGGATTTTTGTAAAAACAGAAATGATACGGTGAAGTTCTCTGAAAGGAGATCTTCACCCCCATACGGGTTGTACGTACGATGTTACGACAGTAGGGGTAATGAAACCTATAAACTATTTATAGCCGGTTGTATTAACGTTAAAGTGGAAAAATATGATATAACCATAATAGCTAAAGGAACAACTCGTAAAGACATCGGATACGATGTGAAGTGTGGAGTATAATGAAAGAAGCAACTAAAGCAACGCGCAGAAGGACACAAGACCTTAAATATCAAAAATTTTTTAAAGGCACAGGAGTGGATGTAGGATGTGGTAATGACTGTATCATTCAATTTAAAAAAGAATTTAATAAAATGCGAGATGTTCGCGCATGGGATATACGAGATGGTGATGGACAATATCTCAGAAGTATTAGTGATTTTAGCCTTGACTTTGTTCACAGTTCTCATTCTTTAGAACACATGAGAGACTGGAAAATAGCTTTAACTAACTGGCTAAGGGTAGTTAAAAAAGGTGGTTATGTTATTGTTAGTATTCCAGAATGGGAAATGTATGAACACAAACAATGGCCCTCAAGAAGTAATAGTGACCATAAATGGGCGTTTTCACTTAATTTTTTAGATGTTACTATTTTCGCACCTGTCGTAATTTTATCTGTTCCTATGCTAGAAGAAGAATTTTCTTGTAAAGTAGAAATTCTTCAAAACATAGAAATTGGATATGATCCTAGTAGAGGGTATGCGGATCAAACCGCAGACTCTGGGACAGAATGTGCCATAGAAATGATACTAAAAAAATTATGAATAAGAGTTTGCAAGATTTTTTTACTGAACAGTATCATAAGGGCTCTAACCAATTTAAGGTTAATACACATATAACTCCTGCTGGGATTGTAAAGGTGGGTATAACTGGTACACATGTAGAGACAGACGGTATAGTAAATATAAACTCATTGATACTAATACAAAATGTAAAGATAGGGGAAGACAAATATGTTGGAGATCTCTAGGGAAGATATAGCTCGGGATCATTTTCAAATATTTCCTGGAGATAAACGGTTTTTAAAATTAAGTATTGAAAAATATCTAAATTTAATAGATTTTACACCTAATAATCCGCAACGAGCTATTGTTAATGCATTAAATAATCCTAAATATAGATTTATAACCGCAGCTATTGCTAGACGTTTAGGTAAAACAGAAATAGCTAATATAGTTGGTCACCTAGTTACTCTTATACCAGGTACTAATGTATTAATTATGTCCCCCAACTATTCCTTATCTCAAATTTCTTTTGAGAGACAAGTATACTATTTGCAAAAAACTGGAATAGAAATATCACGATCTAACTTAAAAGACCGTATAATAGAATTAGCTAATGGATCTACTATCAGACTAGGTTCTGTAAATCAAGTAGACTCTGTAGTTGGAAGATCTTACGATTTTATTATTTTTGATGAGGCGGCACTTACAGCTGAGGGTGAAAAAGCTTTTGAACAGCAATTAAGACCTACTTTAGATAAACCAAGTAGTAAAGCTTTATTTATTTCTACGCCTCGTGGTAAGAATAATTGGTTTGCTAAATTTTACTATCGTGGGTACAGTACAGAATACCCTATGTGGGCATCCATTAAGGCGGATTATAGGGAAAATCCTAGGGCTTCTTTAGAAGATATTGCCGAAGCCAGAAAAACTATGAGTGATAGTTTGTTTCGTCAAGAACAAGAAGCAGACTTCAGCGTTTTCGAGGGTCAGATTTTCCGTTTCGATACTGATGCTTGTATGGAAGACTTGAGTCAATATCCTACTGAAGGGTTGGATATATTTGCAGGATTGGATATTGGATTTAGAGATCCTACAGCTTTAATAGTTTTAGGGTATGACTATAATACTGAGAAGTATTACGCTCTAGAAGAGTATCAAAATTCTGAAAAAACTACTAGTATGCACGCGGAAGTAGTAACAACACTTATAGCTAAGTATGGAATTGAAACAATATATATTGATTCTTCTGCTGCACAGACGCGTTTTGACTGGGCATATGAATACAACATACCAACAACAGCGGCAAATAAATCCGTATTAGATGGTATTGCTCATGTACAGTCTTTAGTAGAAAAGAACAGATTAATAGTTGATAGTAAATGTATAAATCTATTAGCAACTTTAGATCAATATAGGTGGGATAAAAATCCTAATTTAGTTATACAAAAACCTGAACACGATATGTTTTCTCATATGGCTGATGCTTTGAGGTACGGACTGTATAGCCACACTACAAGTAGTGGAGTGTTTTAAAAAAAGCCCCTTAATTGGGGCTTTTTTGTTGATAGGGCAACAAAAATTTGACTATTGACATGGTTGTACTGTTTTTGAGATAATATTATTATAATGGAGAAGTACAGAAGTTTTCCCTGTACATTAAATTAATATGGCAAAGAATAAACGCCTCCCTGTGAAATGGATACGCGACTTTAATAAGCGTAGATATAAACG
>SPBV01000278.1 GCA_004525885.1 Nitrosomonadales bacterium | reverse complement strand
TTCTAATACCCTGCTATTCAAGATCAATGATCCTTATAAGGGACATAGTGTATTAACATCTCATCAGAACCATGCTCGGTGATGATGTCTAAATGGATATCATAAGCATCGTGTGACTCTTTCATAATCGTTTTTTAGAGCTCTAATTGCGTTTTAATACGTGCGTGTACGATAGAAGGTGAAATAGGTTTAGTGAGATAACCAGCAGCACCGAGCTCGAACCCCATGGTTTCATCTGATTCCTGCTCCATCGCAGTGACAAATATGATTGGGATATCCTTGGTGATATCATTTGACTTAAGCCGCCGACATACTTCATAGCCATCCATTTCAGGCATCATGACATCAAGTAAGATCAGGTCAGGTGCGGACTTAGCAATAATTTTTAGCGCATGCTCACCGCTCTTCGCTACTTTTACCTTATAAGTAGTTTTTAAAATTCCTGAGAGAAGATCTAGATTTTCTGGTGCATCATCAACAATTAGAATTGTCTTTCTATTTTGCTCTTCTATCATGCCTTTTTCCTTCTAATACCCTGCTATTCAAGATCAATGATCCTTATAAGGAACATAGTGCTATTAACATCTCATCAAAACCATGCTCGGGCTGTATCTCAAACTCTGCAATCAGTTTACCGGTAGTATTCACATCATCTTACAATATCACCGATCATTTGATCCACTTCATGGTCGATTTGAAGGAATCAGATAAACGTTATCAGGGCTTTCAACAATTAGTGCTTACACTTCGACACGTCTTGTTCGAAAGTACAAAATAGTGCCAAAGCATCTTCAAATTCATAGTCATCAACAAAGCCAGCAATTCGTTTAAGTTGTTTCTCCTCTACAGTACCTTTAAAGAAAGGCAATAGCTCTTCTAATGTATCTCCTGCATCTGAATCATCATCATTTAATAACTCCTTTAGCTTGATTAATAAACTTGCCACCTTTTCTGGATCAGCCTCAACTGAAGCTTGCTCTGCTGTAGTTATTTTTGTATCCAGTATTTGCAATCCTTCTATAATTTTTACCAGTAACCCTGATAAATTATCCAGTCCGGTTAGAGTGTTATTCTTGGATTTAGCCTGACTTTCTACTATTTGCGCTGCTTGTTGCAAGGCTTCAGCACCTATGTTTCCTGCCAGTCCTTTTAAAGTATGCGCTTCTCGTTCTGACGTTTCATTATCACCCGCATCGAAGGATACTTTGATCCGTTTGGTAACATCAGCTTGGCTAATGCGGAATTTATTTAGAATCTTGAGATAAAGTTTAGTATTTCCACTAACACGGCTTAGTCCTATTTCTGTATCAATACCATAAAGCTCAGGAATAATAATAGAATCTGTCAACTCATCTGCGTTATCAGTAATTTTTACTGTACGACGTACTTCAGGAACATCAATCCATTTAATCAGCACATCAAATAATTTTTTAATATCTATAGGCTTAGCAACATGATCATTCATGCCTGATTCAGAGGCTTTCTTTCTATCTTCCTCCATAGCGTTAGCGGTCATGGCGATAATAGGTAAATTACTGAATTGTGCATCCTTACGAATTGTCTCGGTAGCCGTGTAACCATCCATAACTGGCATTTGAATATCCATTAATACACAATCAAATTCTGATTGAGCTACTTTTTCTACAGCTTCTTCTCCGTTATCGGCAGTCGTTACATAAAACCCTGCTTGCTCTAAAATTTCAATTCCGATTTCCTGGTTTATTTCATTATCGTCTACCAGTAATATCTTGGCCCCCTGAATGGCTTTTAATGCTTCAGTATCTACCTCAGAGTCAACACCACGTCGAACACGTTCTTCAGTTTTCTTTCCGAATACCTCCAATATGGAATCTAATAAGATGGAGGGATTAACGGGTTTAGTTAAAAACCCATCCAGCTCAATCCCTTCGGCTTGAAGGATAACTTCTTCTATGCTGTATGCGGTTAGCATAATAATGGAGGGAATTTTGGTAAGTTTATTACTGTTTTTAATGAGTTTTGCGGTCTCGATACCGTCCATTAATGGCATTTTCCAGTCCAGTAACACCAACTCATAGGGTTGATCTTGGGCAGCTTTTTCCAGCTGATCAATTCCTTCTTGTCCAGAGGAAGCCACTGAGACTTTAAAGGAGGTCTGAAGGGTTTCCTGAAGAATTTCACGGGATGCTTCATTATCATCTACAACCAGCACTTTCATGCCATAGAGGTCAATGGAAGGGGCCAGAATATTTTTCTCTGGTTGATTCGACACTCCAAAAGTTGCTGTGAAAATAAAACTACTCCCCCTGCCAGGTTCACTTTCCACCCAGATTCTACCCTTCATCATTTCAGTTAGTTTTTTACTGATAGTCAGCCCCAATCCCGTACCTCCGTACTTCCGACTAGTTGAAGAATCAGCCTGACTAAATTCCTTAAATAGTTTTCCGATTTGATCCTGAGTAAGGCCAATCCCTGAATCTTTTACTGAAAATTGAAGAATAACGTGGCTAGATTTCTTTTCAATCGTTTTAACCGAAACAATAATTTCACCTTTTTCCGTAAACTTGATTGCATTGTTGCCGAGGTTAGTAAGGACCTGGCCAAGACGAAGAGAATCTCCCATTAAGCGGGTGGGAGCTTCACTATCAACACTGAAAAGTAA
>SPBV01000273.1 GCA_004525885.1 Nitrosomonadales bacterium | reverse complement strand
GTTTGAAATCGAGGTTAAAACGTCTAAATATGAAGGGGCTGGGCGGACAATAATAACGAATCGCGGTGTGTATCTATTAACCGTGGAATATAAAGAAGAAAGCAGCAAGGATGTCGAAATTGCCCAAAGGTTTTTTGATTCGTTTAAAATCATTGAGCAATAGAAGTTTTGTGGGGGTAAAACAAGCGGAAGAGGTATTGAGGTGATAAAGATGGTTGGTATTCAGGGGTAACCCATGGCGGAAAAAAGGAAAATATACCATCAGCCTTGAATAATCTAAACAGATATGAAAAACAATTTGAAGGCAAAGGCAAGTTATTTCTAAAGTTCCTATTGAAACATGATGAATTATTACCTGAATTACTGGCGTGGTGGTCTCTTGGGCTTGTGAGGAATAACTGGTCAGCAATTATTTCCAAACCCGGTATGCTACTCAATGATGCCTACGCATTGATGAAAAAAGAGATCAAGTCTTCGTTTGATGATGCCAGAAAGATAGTTGCACCAGAGAAAGATAAAATTGAATTTAATATCCAGCCATCGATTCTGCACATGATTGGCGTTGGTATGTTTCCAAAAAATCCACATATACAAATAAAAACGGTTTGTACAGTGATGACGCACACAGAACTTGAGCCTAAAAAGTAACTGATTGATCATCGGATGATATAGGGACTAATCCATTGCCTTGGCTGTGGCTGGCATACGTGGTTTGCTTGCGGAAGAAACCATGGGTGTTTCAAGGAGATTATGTGTTCATAGTTTCAATTTTATGTTCATCAAATTTGATTACAGTAAATTGATCATAAAGTTCATAAAATCTACTGTTTGGCACGAAGTGCTCTGATCTGAGATGCTCTTTGATATCCGTTAGAAAATACATTTCTATTGGTTTGCTGTTCTTTATTTCCACCAGACCCCTTGGCTCAAATTCAAAGAAGTCAATGGTTAGGTCTTTGAAAGCTTGCGAAACATTAATAAACCCGGGTCTGCTGGCTGCTTCCAGTCTCGCGCACAGATTGACACCGCTTCCCCAAACATCATAGGAGAATTTGGTTTTGCCAATGATCCCAGCGATCATAGAGCCGGTGTGAATACCAATACGGACATTCCAGACAATATCCTTGTTCTTATACCTGTTTTCTATATACAACAATACCTTCATTCCTGCGAGCACCACATCCAACGGATGGGAGTTGTTTGTTTCTGGTAATCCCCCCACGGCCATATAACCGTCTCCGATAGTTTTCAGTTTTTCTACTTTATGATCTCTGAAGATTTGATCGAAATGCGTAAAGTGCTCGTTCAAAGTGGAGACGAGTTCTTGCGGTGCCATTTCTTCAGTGAATGAAGTGAAATTTACAAAGTCCATGAAGATAGCAGTCGCACTAGGGACCATAATAGGGTCAGATTTTCCTACAATATTCAATTCGTTCACTACAGATTCCGGAAGAATGTTACGAATCAAAACGTCAGATTTGAGTTTTTGAGCAAGAATGATCCTGACGAAATAGTTAATCGAAAGAACAACCAATCCTGATATTAAAATGAAATTATTTAAGAAGGTAAGGCGTATAAAGGCGTCAGAAAGCGGAACCATTCCTTCCGATATTATTGGTTCCAAAAGAAAAAGAATGATAGCCGTGAATATGTAAGTTAAGAACCAGGCATTCTTCGTTGAATTTTTTTTATAAAGTATTTGAACTCCACTCAACATTGGAATTCCATAGAAGATGTATCCTGTTGATCCAATATACCCCCCCATCACAGAATGATATGCGATAATGTATATGTACATGCCAATGAAGGCAGCTGCGCGAAAAATCTTGAAGTTTCGATGAATGCGAAGCAGAATAAGGTCCAACAATAAGTAAATGGCAAATATTAGCAAGCAAAGGGCAGCGTTGAATCTCGCTATTTCGTAATATTCTTTAGAAAAATAGACGAGATTTAGGATTGCCACCATATGAGATATCACTATGATAGCCTTATGGCTCTTTAACTCTTCGCTATCCCCCGGCGAATTTCCAAGGCTTCCAGCCCAACTAGTAAGATGATTGAACTTGAAGATTATTTTTTTGAACCACATTTGAATTGCACCCTTACTTCATGGAATACGGATAAGCTTTACCAATGCATGTCCCCTGCTGTACATGTGTATTTGGCTGCGTAGTAATCTGTACATTTGAGCTGCGCTCGAAGCACATAACAAAGTCAGAGCCACCGAATTTAAAATAACCGAGCTCCTCGCCTTTTCTTAGTGTTACACCCACATCCGCAGTAATCGTAACCGATGACACCTGTGCCATGCCCATAGGTAGACATGCAACAAGGCCAATGGGTGAATCGATCACAATCAAACCGCGTGTCTGGAAGAACTGATACCCTGTGCCGTCCAGAGCCGACAGGTGATTACGCTCCCCACCTTTGGCATCGATGATCTTATCTACCTCGATGCCCAGATAGGCCTGACCTCTAATTGGTTTCGATTCAAGAACCTTACCCCGTACGGGACTGTTCCAACGATGAAAGTCTGTAGAGTTAAGGAAACTGTGCATGAAAATTCCACCTCTAAAGCGGTCGGCATATTTGCTGTCCTTTAATAATTCTTCAATAGAGTAGGTAAATATCTTACTCTGTATTACGACATCCTTCTTATTGCTCTGCTGCAAGTT
>SPBV01000267.1 GCA_004525885.1 Nitrosomonadales bacterium | reverse complement strand
TCGTGCAGCAGTTAAATTAAGTGAATTACAAATAAGATATTGCTCGATCTTAGCACCTTGGGATGGACGGGTTGCAAAAGTTCACGTACGCAATCATATGACCGTTACACCTGGGCAACCAATGCTTGACTTGGTAAAGTCTGGCCCGTTAAGACTGAGTGTAAACGTTCCATCAAGATTACTGAGTCAACTTAAGGTTGACTCAAAGTTTAAAGTAACCATTGATGAAACCGGGAAAACATACCAAGCCAGTGTGGTAGCCATCAATAGTCGTGTTGATTCTGTCAGTCAGACAGTTGAGATTGAAGGTTTAATGACTCAAGAATTTCCTGAATTACTTGCTGGAATGAGTGGTACAGCAATTATGCCTAAATAAAGTAACTTGATAGCTACTCCAATTGACTTCATGGTGATATTTATACTGCACAATGAGTAATATCAACGAATCTACTGAGCAGCCTCAGTTTGACGCACTTCACAATTTAGATTTACGTTCTGTAAAGACGGTTAGTCTGGTAGATCTTTCTTTTATCATTGTCAATGAGACAATAACTTTAGCGCCGTATAGGCAAGCATCATTTTTTACGTTATCACTTGCTGGAACATTTGAGCTTGCCGCAGCGTCTGGTTTAGCGAGTGTGGCCGGAGATTCACCCTACGCGATATGGCTTAACGGTTTCGTTAAATATCTGCAGAAAATTTATGTAAAAAAATCTGGTTGCCATAAGCTTGATTTTTCAGAAGCGCCAGAAGAGTTTAAAGATGGTTGGGAGGAGTGGTTACCTGAGCATTTGGTTATAGCGCAGTTGTTTGATCAAATTGGTGATCTTCAAGGGATGGTGATGTATGCCAGAGAAGAACCATGGCTATCTAATGAACTTGAGAAGTTGGAGCACATACATCAAGTCTATGGATCTTGTCTTGGGTTTTTAAGTGAAGTAAAGATTGATTTTATTACAAGAATACGTAGCTGGATGCATAAAGCATTCAGTTACTGGGCATTGATTGCTATTTTTATAGGATTATCTGTCCCTATTCGTTTGTCTGTTTTAGCTCCGGCTGAGGTTATCGCATTAAATGCGTATGCTGTTGCGGCCCCACAAGACGGTGTAATCAGTATAGTTCACGTGCCACCCAACGGGATAGTTAAAGTTGGAGATTTATTGTTCTCATTAGATAACACTTCTATAACTGGTAGGCTAAATGTGGCTCAGAAGGCGTTATTAATTGCACGTGCTAATGCTTTAAATGTACAACAGCGCGCGTTTACTGATCTAAAAAGTAAGGGCGAAGTTGCCTCTGCGATAGGCCATGTTCACGAGAAAGAAGCTGAGGTAGCATTATTGCAATCACTAATGGAACGAATAGAAGTAAGAGCTAATCGTGATGGTATTGCGGTATACGGTGATCCAAATGATTGGATAGGAAAACCCGTACAAACAGGCGAACGTGTGATGCAATTGGCTAATCCGAAAGATGCAGGCTTATTAGTATGGTTGCCAGTACACGAAGCAATAAATTTAGAGGTTGGTGCGCCAATACGTTTATTCCTACATGTTGATCCACTTAATCCATTATTTGCATCTTTATTGCAAACCAGCTTTCAGCCTTTGATGAGTCCAGAAGGCGTGTCTTCATATCGAATAAAAGGAAAATTTACGAAGGATATGAAGAAGCCGCGTATCGGTATGCGTGGCACTGTTCGTATTTCTGGTAAGTGGGCTACTTTGGGGTATTACTTTTTTAGAAGACCAGTAGCTTCAATACGTGAATGGACTGGCCTATGAGTTCATCCGTATTTTCAAAGTCGGATAGACGGATTTTTCTCCCCCCATTGCGTGAGGAACTTAAGTTGCTTCCCGCGGCATCAAATAGTGATGGGTCGCTGGCCTGGATGGTGCAAGACCCAATTAATAATAGTTTTTTTCGTATTGGGTGGCTTGATTTTGAGATGTTATTACGCTGGGCTTACGGTTCACCAGAGAAAATTGTAAATTCGGTTAATAACGAAACGACACTAAATATTGAGGTTACAGATGTAAATGATTTAAAGCGCTTCTTGGAGCAAAATAAATTACTTCAAGCGAATAGCCGTGAAGCTGTGGATCAACTTAGGAAAAGTGCTAAAGAACGGAATAAAGGTCTTCTTAACTGGGTGCTGCATCACTATCTTTTCTTTCGTATCCCTCTCTTTCATCCACAAATTTGGTTAGCAAGGACGATGCATCGGCTTGGTTGGATATTTACTCGTTCTACTGCCATTACTGTTATTTCTCTTAGCCTAGTGGGAATTTTTCTAGTTGCACGGCAATGGGATATATTTTTTAGTACATTTGTTGATCAGCTTACTTGGTCAGGCTTGCTAGGGTATTCAGTGGCACTAGTTTTTTCGAAGGCCTTGCATGAAATGGGGCATGCGCTAACTGCAACCCGTTATGGTGTGCGTGTAGCGCACATGGGCGTGGCATTATTAGTAATGTTCCCAATGTTATATACCGATACCAGTGAAAGCTGGAAACTAAGTAATCCAAGACAGCGTTTAGCAATTGCAAGTGCCGGCATTATTACAGAACTAGCTTTAGCAGGTTTGGCCACATTAGCGTGGAGTCTGTCACCAGATGGGGCAGTTAGAGGCGCATTATTCTTTCTAGCCACGACAAGTTGGTTACTTACATTATTAGTTAACGTAAGCCCATTTTTGCGTTTTGATGGTTATTTTATACTGAGTGACGCAATAGATTTCCCAAATCTGCATCAAAG
>SPBV01000335.1 GCA_004525885.1 Nitrosomonadales bacterium | reverse complement strand
TATAAAAGATGGCAAAATTGTCGGTATCGGCAAGGCTGGGAATCCAGATATGATGGATGGCGTTTCTCCTAACATGATAATCGGAGCTTCTACCGAAGTACATGGCGCTTATGGACTTATAGCTACTGCAGGTGGAATAGAATCTCATATTCACTTTATCAGCTCTACCCTGATTGAAACTGCATTATATAGTGGTATAACCACAATGTTGGGGGGTGGTACTGGTCCTGCGGATGGAACTAATGCAACGACTGTAACTCCTGGCAAATGGAACATCCAGAAAATGTTAGAAGCATCTGAAGCATTCCCTATGAATCTTGGCTATTTTGGAAAAGGAAACTGTTCAACTGAGGCACCTTTAGTAGAACAAGTTGAAGCAGGTGCTTGCGGTCTGAAGATTCATGAAGACTGGGGCTCAACACCTGCTGTTATTAACGCATGCTTAAATGCTGCGGATAAACTTGATGTTCAAGTTGCTATTCATACTGACACTTTGAACGAAGCAGGATTTGTGGAAGACACCATGAATGCGATTAATGGGCGCGTAATTCATACATTCCATACAGAGGGAGCTGGTGGGGGTCATGCACCAGATATTATTAAAGTTGCGATGTATCCGAATATATTACCATCCTCTACAAATCCAACGCGCCCTTACACTGTTAATACATTTGATGAACACATGGATATGTTAATGGTGTGCCACCATCTAAGTAGAAACATCCCTGAAGACGTGTCTTTTGCAGATTCACGTATTCGGCCAGAAACAATGGGGGCAGAAGATATTCTTCACGATCGGGGTATCTTCAGTATGATGTCTTCTGATTCGCAGGCAATGGGTCGTGTAGGTGAGGTGATTTGTCGCACATGGCAGACAGCTGATAAAATGAAGAAACAATTTGGTGAATTAGAAGAAGATAAAAACAATGGCAATGATAACTTTCGAGTCAAGCGATACATTGCAAAATACACCATTAACCCAGCTATTACGCATGGTATTTCACAATACGTGGGGTCAATTGAACCTGGCAAAATGGCTGATATTGTTATATGGAACCCAGCTATGTTCGGCGTCAAACCTGAACTTATCATCAAAGGTGGGATGATCATAGCAAGCAAAATGGGAGATGCGAATGCCTCTATCCCTACCCCCCAACCAGTAATCTATCGTAATATGTTTGGTGCATATGGCAAGGCATTATTTAAGACTTGTGCAACTTTCGTTTCCAAAGCATCTATAGATAAAGGAATTGTGGCAAAATATGGGCTGCAAAAAATGGTTTTGCCCGTTTCGGGTTGCAGGACTATTGGGAAGAAAGACTTGATCCACAATGATAAAACACCCGAACTTTCCGTAAACCCAGAGAATCATGAAGTTAAAGTTGACGGCGTAAAAATATCTTGTGAGCCAGCTAAAGAAGTAGCATTAGCACAGCGCTACTTCTTATTTTAATCAATCTAGAAATTTTATTCTTTAAATATTATTGGTGAAGCCATGCATTTAACACCTCGTGAAATTGAAAAGTTAATGCTGCACAGTGCAGGAGAGTTAGCAAAGAAAAGAAAGGCAAGGGGCGTAAAATTAAATCACCCTGAATCTATTGCTTTGATTTGCAGCGAGCTGATGGAAGCCGCACGTGACGGAAAAACCGTCGCACAACTAATGCAATTAGGTGCAACGTTTCTAACGAAAGCAGATGTAATGGAAGGTGTGCCAGAAATGATCCACGACATACAGATAGAAGCAACCTTCCCGGATGGAACTAAACTAGTTACAGTGCATGACCCTATCCGTTAGTACGGTGAATTAGAAATAAAGCTCACTGTTGTGTTATTCGTGTAAAACAACGTTAATAACAAATTAAACTATCAATCCGCACACCTAGAAAGTCAATGTGTGTGGATAAATTTCCAATAAGCTTATGGATGTGTTTCCAGAATAGTCGTATTGGCGCACACTCATAAGCTTGAAAGTACGCTGGCTATCAACAATCACCCTCCTTCATTATTACGAGATAATTGCCAGAAGGTTTTGATTGCTCAACTTTAACT
>SPBV01000024.1 GCA_004525885.1 Nitrosomonadales bacterium | reverse complement strand
CTCACCTGATGGGCAATCAATTATTTTTACTTCCGACCGCGGTGGTAGCCCTCAAATTTATCGTATGCCTGTAACGGGATCTGCATCCGGAGTAGCTGAACGCCTTACCTTCGAGGGCAGTTACAATGTAAGCCCACATTATCGGCACGACGGAAAAAGTTTCACTTTCATTCATCGCAATGGTTCAAAATTTAATGTAGCTGTTCAAGATTTGGATACTCGTCAAGTACAATTATTAACAGATTCATTATTTGACGAATCCCCTAGTTTTGCTCCGAACGGCAGGATAATCCTGTATGCAACCGAAATTGGGGGGCGTGGCATATTGGCCGCAGTATCAAGCGATGGCAGAACAAGACAGCAGTTATCAGCTCAGAGGGGGGATATAAGGGAGCCGGCATGGGGGCCTCTACCAAAATGGCGACGTTAATTCCGATTTCGTTTTACAGTTCAGCAGAGTAATTAAACTTATAAGGAGAGGGTCATGAAAAAGATTTTAAGCGTAGTTTTGGTGGTTTTTTTGTCCGCATGTGCCAGTAAAACCACTAAACCAGACGGAGGAGCGGGAGATCAAACCAATAAAGGCGCTATGTCGGGAGATAATGCTTCGGGTAGCCCTAGCCTTAACCCGTTAACCGATCCAAGCAATATCTTGTCCAAACGTAGTGTGTATTTTGATTTTGACAAATTCGTAGTAACTGATAAATACAAATCTATGGTGTTGTCACATGCCCGTTATTTACGTGAAAATGCTAATGCCAGTGTTCGCCTGGAAGGTAATGCTGATGAGCGCGGTAGCCGCGAATACAATCTTGCACTAGGTCAGCGCCGTGCCGATAGTGTGATGAAAGTCATGACACTGTCTGGCACTAATGAAAGCCAAATTGAATCTGTCAGTTTCGGGGAGGAAAAGCCCCGTGCTGTAGGCCATAATGAAGCTGCATGGGCTGAAAATCGCCGTACGGACATTCGTTATCAGGGCGAGTAAACAATATGTTCTTACGCGCTCTCTTGTTATTGTCAGTGTTGATCGGTTGTAATTCGAGTTACGCTGCACTGTTCGATGACAAGGGCGCGCGACAGGAGCTTGCTGCACAACAGAAGCAGGTGAAAATACTGGAAACACGTATTACCAAGATAGCAGAGGCCAATAACCAGACAATTGTGGGACTTCATAACCAGATCGAAGAGTTGAGACTCGAGCTCAACAAATTAAATGGCCAAATTGAGGTGCTGGCCAACGATATTGAGCTGTCCCAAAATAGGCAGAAGGATTTTTACATTGATCTAGATAGTCGACTAAGACGGATTGAACAGCCTGATGCGGCTTCAAATACAGAATCAAATACGAAGTCTTCGACTGCTGCAGAAGTGTTGCCAACTGAAAATGTCACGGTAGTGACTGATGATGGGAGTAGTGACTATCAGGACGCTTTTGGAATGTTCAAGATCGGCAAGTTCAAGGATGCCATTTCTAAATTCAACAGTTTTCTCGAGGACCACCCTAAATCCGAACTGGTACCCAGTGCTCACTACTGGATTGGTAACTCTTATTATGCGATGCGTGATTTCAAGAGTGCAATTGACGTTCAGGAAAAACTAATCAAAGCTTTTCCGGATAGCGCGAAAGCTCCTGATGCCATGCTTAACATTGCAAGTAGCCAGCAAGAAATAAACCACAAAACAGCTGCAAAAAAAACTTTGAATGATTTAATCGCTAAGTATCCCGTCAGTGATGCAGCAGAAAAAGCCAAACTGCGATTAGCTAACTAGGAATAAGGTTGATCTTGGCTTAAATGGCTTAATGCTGGTGGTACGCGATAATATGGTTCTTACTACTCTTTCATTGCAACACACAACTGCACAAACACCTGAAACAGGAATTTTACGCGTTAATGAAATATTTTTCTCCCTTCAAGGTGAAACTAGTCGCGTAGGGTTGCCTACGGTATTTGTGCGCTTAACCGGATGTCCCTTACGATGTAGTTACTGTGACACTGAGTATGCCTTTTATAATGGTGAGAGCATGTCAATTTCTTCCATTCTAGAAAAAGTCTCTAGTTACGGGGCACACAATGTTACCGTCACTGGTGGAGAGCCTCTGGCACAGAAGAAATGCCTGATATTACTTAGGCTGTTATGCGATGCGGGTTACTCAGTATCACTTGAAACCAGTGGCGCACAGAATATATCCAAGGTAGATGTACGTGTAGTAAAAATTCTAGATGTTAAAACTCCCGGGTCAGGGGAGGCCAAGAAGAACTACTGGCCTAATCTGGAATATCTTACCCGTCAAGATGAGCTAAAATTTGTTTTATGTGATGAAGTAGACTATCAGTGGGCAATTGAGACTATACGCGAGTATCGCCTTGAGCGTATTTGCCCAATTTTGTTTTCGCCGGTATATAGTAAACTTGACCCTACATTGCTCGCTACATGGGTATTACGGGATCGTTTACGCGTAAGGGTACAGATTCAACTACACAAGTTGCTGTGGGGCGAAGGCCCGGGACGATGAAAAACTAACAAGATTTTTCCATATAAAAATTTGTTTTTGATCATATGACGATAGCTGTAGTGCTCTTATCGGGTGGATTAGATTCTGCTACTATTCTTGCCATCGCCCGTGACAAAGGGTACGAATGTTACGCCATGAGCGTCGATTATGGTCAGAGAAATAGATCAGAACTAGTTGCGGCCGAGAATGTGGCGCGATCAATTGGAGTGAGTGGGCATCAAATCATAAATATTGATTTGACTGTATTCGGTGGATCGGCTCTCACTGATAAATCTATCGCTGTCCCCACAGAAGGAATCAAAGCGGGCATTCCGGTCACCTATGTCCCTGCCCGCAACACCATAATGCTATCACTTGCATTGCCGTGGGCCGAGGTGCTTGGAGGCCAAGATATTTTTATCGGCGTCAATGCGGTAGATTATTCTGGTTACCCTGATTGCCGACCCGAATACATTGCTGCTTTCGAAAAAATGGCAAATTTGGCAACTAAGGCAGCAACCCAAGACAATAAACTAAGTATCCATGCCCCACTTATTAGTTTGTCTAAAGCTGAGATAATTCAGCAAGGGAAGCTGCTCGGTGTAGATTACAGCTTGACAGTGTCTTGTTATCAGGCGGATGAAACGGGGCTTGCTTGTGGAGTATGTGACTCCTGTCGATTACGTCGGACAGGGTTCGAGGCGGCAAATGTTCCCGATCCGACACGTTATAAATAATGGGTAGTTTTATAATCTATATTGTAAGTTGCCCGACAGTTACGTAAAAATAATGTACGAGCTTTCAATTATTTTGGCAGAATAGGGCCATTGGAAAAATTGTTTTTAGAGGGGAACAGAGATGAGATATGAAAGCTTTCAAGAGTTTTGTGCTTATATAGCAAAGCATAATCCACGTCAGCCAGAATACCAACAGGCAGTTGATGAAGTTATGGAAAGCATTTGGCCCTTTATTGTCGAAAATCCCCGCTATGCTGAGCACGGTGTTCTGGATCGGCTCGTTGAGCCAGAGAGGGCCATTATTTTTCGTGTGGCCTGGGTAGATGACCATAATGAAGTTAGAGTAAACCGTGGTTATCGGATACAACACAGTTCATCCATAGGACCCTACAAGGGGGGCACACGTTTTCATCCGTCAGTAAATCTTTCCATTCTTAAATTTCTGGCTTTTGAGCAGACTTTCAAGAATGCTCTGACTACTTTACCTATGGGCGGCGGAAAGGGTGGTGCAGATTTTGATCCAAAAGGAAAAAGTCAAGGGGAGGTAATGCGTTTTTGCCAGTCCTACGTAAGTGAGTTATTCCGCCATGTTGGTTCTGACACAGACGTGCCTGCTGGCGACATAGGTGTAGGCGGTCGAGAGGTGGGTTTTATGGCGGGTATGCTGAAGAAACTTTCGAATCGATCCGACTCTGTTTTTACAGGTAAGGGTCTGAGTTTCGGGGGCTCACTAATGCGCCCAGAGGCAACAGGTTACGGGACAGTATACTTTGCCGAGGAAATGCTCAAGCACACTGGTCGCTCGTTAGATGGTCTAAGAGTTTCTGTTTCAGGTGCAGGTAACGTTGCTCAATACACTATTGAAAAAGCAATGATGCTGGGTGCCAAGGTAATAACAGTTTCTGATTCGAGCGGTACAGTGGTTGACGAGAAAGGCTTCACAACAGAAAAGCTTGCCGATTTAATGGAGATAAAGAATCATTTAAGGGGTCGAGTCAGTGACTACGCTGAGCGAGTGAAGGCTAAATTCATTCCAAATGTACGGCCATGGCATGTTCCGGTCGATGTGGCGCTGCCCTGCGCAACCCAGAATGAGTTAGATGAAAAAGATGCCGCCACCTTGGTAAAAAATGGGGTGCTTTGTGTTGCTGAAGGCGCTAACATGCCTTCTACGGCAGACGCTGTAAAACTCTTTGATAAGGGAGGGGTTTTGTTTGCCCCGGGCAAGGCTAGTAACGCAGGTGGGGTAGCCACCTCTGGACTAGAAATGAGTCAGAATGCCATGCGCCTTTCTTGGCCGCGGGAAGAAGTAGACGCTCGTTTACTAGAGATCATGCAAGCCATTCATAGTTCCTGTATTCGGTACGGTAAGAGAAAAGATGGAAGCATCAATTATGTCGATGGGGCAAATATAGCGGGTTTTGTCAAAGTAGCAGATGCGATGCTTGGTCAAGGTGTGGTCTAAGCAATATCTAACTAGATAACGTGATCACTTCCATTTGCAAATTTATTAAATGTAAGGCCAAAAATTTATCGAATCTAGGCTATCTTGGCGATAACGTATTCACGAAACCCCTGATATGATAGCCGTCTACCAGAGCCAAAATTTTCGATTCTGCCAAAGGGTACACATGGATTGGACTTGGTAATGTCATTAATAAAACTGTATTTCGGATAAATTCTTTTGTGCAGTTTTTCCTGCGGTCCCAATATCATTGCATCCAGATGCTAGAATCAAGTTAATGAAAAATATTTTTCTAGCGTTATTGTTATTTGGTTATGCTGGCACACTCACAGCTAGCCAAGATCGTGATTTTATCACTGCGCGTAATGTATTCCAGGCGGGGAATTCTACGCGCCTAGCTGCAATTGCCCCACGTCTAAAGGGGCATGTGCTGGAATCTTATGTGGCTTATTATCAACTGAGCCTGCAGCTGGGAAATTCGAATGTGGATGCGAATGCGGTCAGAAGATTTCTCTCTCGATATCAAGGCAGTCTTCTTGCTAATAGGATACGAGGAGAATGGCTAAAAATTCTTGGAGAAACGCATCAATGGGAGTTATTTGCTGAGGAGTATCCAGCGTTAGTCGAAGAGGATACTGAGCTTAGTTGTTACTCTTTGCAACAGCGGCTATATATAAACGATAGTGATGCGTTACATGATGCGCTTCCACTATGGTTCAATGGACAAGACATGCCAGAAAGCTGTGCGCCATTGTTTGATTCGCTTGTTGCAGCCGAACTTCTGACGGAAGAAGACGTATGGTGGCGGATACGCTTAGCCTTAGAAGCAGGTAATGTTGGTGTTGTAAAACACATTAACCAATATCTACCAAAAAAAGAAGCTCTCAACGAACGCGAGTTGGATGCCGCCACCGAAAATCCATTACGCTACTTAGAAAGGCATCGGGAAAATATCAAAACACATGCCGACCGTGAAGTGGCTCTATTCGCAATGTTACGTTTACTTCGTAGTGGTCTAGACCGAGCTCATGCGTTTTGGCCCAAAGTGCTTAATCAATTTTCGAACAGCGAGCACTCATATTTTAAGGCACAGTTGGCAAGCAGAGCAGCGTATATGCATGATCCGCGCGCACTTGACTGGTTCATGGAAGCTGCCAATACGGGCGCTCCAGTCTTGCTTTCGGATGCACAACTTGTATGGAAAACACGTGCCGCACTACGTGCTGGCGATTGGATGACGGTGCTTGAAAGTATCGAGGCTATGTCTACGCTGGAACAGCATGCAGCAGCCTGGCAATATTGGAAGGCACGCGCTCTGATGGCTAATGGGAGAACTGCAAAAGCCAGGGCTATCTTTGCACCTTTAAGTACCGAACACCATTTCTATGGCCAACTAGCAGAAGAAGAGTTAGGGGTTGTAATGGGTGCTCTTCCTAAATCCCACAAAATTAATACAGAAGAGATTGCAGCTATACAGCAATTACCTGGAATCCAGAGGGCGCTTGCCCTGTATCATCTTAATCTACGAATTGAGGCCATGCGCGAGTGGGTCTGGGCGATACGTAAGTTTGATGATAAGCATCTATTAGCCGCTGCTGAAATAGCTCGTCGTAACAAAATCTATGACCGTGCAATCAATACAGCAAATAAGACCGTGCAACTTCATGACTTTAGTCTGCGCTACCTCGCTCCTCATCGTGAGGTGATGAAGAAAGTATTGAAACAAGAAGAGCTTGATGAGGCTTTGGTTTACGGTTTGATTAGGCAGGAAAGTCGTTTCATTACTGACGCTAAGTCTAGCTCAGGCGCAATTGGATTGATGCAATTGATGCCAACTACCGCTAGATGGGTAGCGAAAAAATCAGGTATGCGTAATTACCGTCAAGGACTTGTCTCTCAGGTGAATACCAATTTAGTGCTGGGTACATATTATCTTAAGCACGTACTAACTTTATTTGATAACCAATCATTGTTGGCTTCAGCTGCCTACAATGCTGGTCCTAGTCGAGCTCAGAAATGGCGTGGTGTAGAATCACTGGAAGGCGCAATTTATGCAGAAACTATCCCTTTCAACGAAACTCGTGACTACGTACAAAAGGTCATGAGCAACTCTATGTACTATGCTAGTACTTTTGGCCATCAAATGCGGAGCTTGAAAGAACGTCTCGACATAGTTGAGCCTAAATCAGAAAAATTACAACCAGTTACCAATAAAAAGAATAGAAACCATTGAAAATTAATAATGTATGCATTATTGGTGGTAGTGGGTTTGTGGGTGAGCATATTGCACACTTGCTAGCCGCACAAGGAATCAACATACGTGTTGCAACCCGTCATCGTGAGCGCGTTAAGTCACTTTTGGTACTTCCAACTGCAGATGTAGTGGAAGCTGATATTCATGATCCCAAAGAACTGGATCAGCTGTTGGTCGGTATGGAAGCAGTTATTAATCTGGTTGGCATCTTGAATGGCGATCTCATTTCTGCGCATGTTGAATTGCCAAAAAAAATTGTGGCAGCATGCAAGAGAAATGGAATATCACGCTTATTACACATGAGCGCCCTGAATGCCAACATTAAAGGCTCAAGCGCTTATTTGCGTTCTAAGGGAGGGGGCGAAAATATCATAATGGAGTCAGGCTTGGAAACGACTATTTTTAGACCGTCGGTTATATTTGGGCCGGGAGATTCGTTTCTCAATCTATTTGTTAATTTAGTGCGGCGTCTGCCAGTACTGCCACTAGCATCACCCAATGCGAAATTTCAACCAGTATTTGTAGAAAATGTGGCAATGGTAATTGCAGCAAGCCTCTCTACCCCCACAACTTTTGGTCAAAGTTATGATTTATGTGGACCAAAAGTCTACACTCTAAGACAGCTTGTGGAGTATGTGGCTATCTTAACCGAACATAATCGTACCGTTATTGGATTGAATGACTGGCTTTCCTATCTGCAAGCAATGGTTTTGGAATTCTTGCCGGGCAAGCTTATGACGCGCGATAACTATTTTTCCATGAAGACTGACAGTATATGTGGCTGTAGTAGCGTAAATGATATGACAGCAGTATTCGGTATTCACCCCACGGAGTTAGAAGAAGTGGCGCCACTATACTTAGCTCATCATATGCCGCGTGAGCGGTATTTCGGTTTCCGTGATCGAGCAGGGAGATAAAATTAATTCCCCATTAGAAACTTATTTGGTTGGGGGCTCAGTGCGCGACGAACTATTGCAACTTCCTGTTAAAGACCATGATTATGTTGTTGTGGGATCTACCCCAGAGGAGATGGTGAGACTTGGGTATCGGCCAGTAGGTAAAGATTTTCCAGTCTATCTTCATCCCAAAAGCCATGACCAATATGCACTGGCTAGAACTGAGCGTAAAGTTGCACGTGGATATAGAGGTTTTGAAGTTTATGTGTCTCCAAAAGTTACATTGCAGGATGATTTAGCACGACGAGATCTCACCATTAACGCAATCGCCAAGGACAAAGATGGCAATATTATCGACCCATTCAATGGTATTAAAGATCTTAAAGCAGGATTGCTACGACATGTAAGCCCAGCATTCTCTGAGGATCCGGTCCGGGTGCTACGAACGGCACGTTTTTCTGCGCGATTTGGTTTTCGTGTTGCTCCAGAGACCCTTACATTGATGAATGAATTGGTACGCAATGGTGAAATTGATGCTTTGGTACCAGAAAGAGTATGGCAGGAACTCTCCCGTGGGCTGATGGAGAAGAATCCTTCTCGCCTGTTTTATGTGCTACGCGAATGTGGTGCGCTGGCACGTATCATGCCGGAAGTCGATGTATTGTTCGGAATGTCCCAACCAGAACAATTACCCCCCGAAATTGATACAGGTGAACATATAATGCGGGTTATTGATTATGCCGCATCAAAAAATTATTCTCTGCCAGTACGCTTTGCTGCGCTTATTTACGACCTAGATAATGGAGTTACGATACGGAATTCATGGTCGCAACATGTTGACCAGGAATCCCCTGGCGTGAAATTAGTTAAAGGTCTATGTGAGCGTATCAAGGCTCCTAAAAATTGCCGTGATCTTGCGATACTAGTGACGCGATTTCGTAGTAATGTACATCATATAACAGAATTAAATCCAACAACTATCGGAGATATGCTGCTAGCAGTAGACGCATATCGCAAACCAAAACGCTTCGAGGAATTTATTCATGCTTGTGCGTGTGACTTTCATGGACGACCCGGCTATGCCAAGAAGCCCTATCCACAGGTTATGCGTTTACATGAGGCATTCAATGCGGCTAATGGGGTAGATGGTGGGGCAATAGCTGCTAGTCTAACAAAAATTGCCTCTGATCCTGCTCGCTTGTCGGATTTAATTAATACAAAGATACGAGAAGCACGTATCGCTGAAATCAAAACTCGACTAACTTGATTTCTTATAGTTGGATATGTAAGAGCAAGGGCTTGGCATCAATAGTGAGGCATTATTCTGTGTCGTAATTCTTCATGAGGCTGCGCCTCTCCATATATTTTTGATGATATTCTTCAGCACGATAAAACTTAGAAGCAGGTAATATTTCCGTTACGATAGGTTCGCTCCAACGCCTAATCAGCCGCAGTTCTTCCATGGAAGATCTCGCTGTGACTTCCTGTTCTGTCGTACAAAAGAATATTACCGAACGGTACTGCGAGCCAACATCTAGGCCTTGTTGGTTGCGGGTGGTTGGATTATGGCAATTCCAGAATACATCTAGTAATGCTTTGTAAGTGACCTGGTCGGGATCATATTCTACCTGCACGACTTCTGCATGGCCGGTTTTGCCTGTGCATACGTTGCTATATGTAGGGTCCTTGACGTGTCCGCCGGAATATCCACATATTGCCTCGCTGACACCTTGGATTAGACGAAAAGTGACTTCTACGGCCCAAAAACAACCCGCTCCAAAAATTACTTTTTCCATCTGCATTTTCGTAATCTCTTTGAGATTAATAACAACCTGTCTTAAAGAACAGAAGACTTAGTAGGATCCTAGGCGATCATCTCGGTTTACGCGGCATATTAGTAAACAGGCGATCGTAAATAAAATTAGGGAGTAATTTCAAAACACGCGCAACAACTGCCATTTGCCAAGGGATTACAGCATACAATTTTTTACGCTTAATGATATTTGCAATCTTTCTGGCAATGGACTCTGCCGTCAGGATAAATGGCATGCGAAATGGATTATTTGCCGTCATCGGTGTGACAATGTAGCCGGGACAAACAGTGATGACGGATACACCGCTTCCAAACATTTCTACACGCAGGCTTTCAAGATACGATATAGCGGCAGCTTTTGATGCAGAGTAAGCGCCCCCCCCGGGAAGCCCACGATAGCCCGCTACACTAGCAATCCCAACTAAACTACCTTTTCCGGATGTTCGCATTGCAACAACAAACGGCTGGAAAGTGTTGAGCATGCCCGTGACGTTAGTTGCTAATATAGACTCAAAAACCTCACTATCTTCCGCATACTCTGTGAGGGTTCCACGACTAATCCCCGCATTGGCGATGACAATATCAGGGCAGCCGTAGCGTTGTATGAAATCAACTGCAGCAGATCGCATAGATTGCGCATCGCGAACGTCGACAGCATAGAAAATGGCACCAGGCAGCTCATTAGCCAGAGCTTCTAATGGCGCCTTGTTTCTTGCGATCAACCCAATTGTCGCTCCTAGTGCCGCATAGTGCTTAGCTAGCGCCATCCCTAATCCGCTGGAAGCCCCGCTTATAATAATTTTTAAAGGCATTGAAAAGGTTGTAACTAACAAGAAGAAGGCGCCATAAGCTATTTTTCTGTTCTTTCCTTGCGCACTTTATTAATTAATTGGTCTAATGTTCTAATAGTTTCCTGTGGCGTACCACCCATTCTTCCACTAACCAAATACTTGCCATCTACGACCAATGATGGAACACCCTCTAGACCGTATTTCCTAGACATTTGCGAGGATTGGGATGATTGATTTTCAACGGAGAAGGAGTTGTAAATACTGATAAATTTTTCCCGTTCTACTCCTTGTTTTGCAACCCAGTTAAATAATAATTCTTCCTTGGTTAGATCAATTTTATCGATATGAATGGCTTCATAAATTTTATTGTGTAGCTCGTCTCTCCTTCCTAGGACTTCCAGCGCATAAAAGGTTTTTGCACCAGGAACCCAACTATTGCGAAAAATTGCCGGAACGTATCGGAAGCTCACATCTTTAGGTATTTTCTTCAGCCAATCCTTAATTTGAGGATGTAATTTGTAGCAATGTGGGCAGCCATACCAAAAAAATTCTAGAACTTCGATATTATTACCGCTTCTAGTCGGTTGAGGGCTAAGTAATACAGCGTAATCACGACCTTTGGTAAGTTCGGCGTGTACACCAGAAATACCAGCAAGTCCTAAGCAAAAAAATAATAGAAAGGCTATAAAGAAGTGACCAAGTTTCATTTTTTCTCCTCTAGATAAATTCTATATTTTCCTTCCCGATGACTTCAGGACAAAATATCCTTATTGGGTTCTTTCATGCACCTTAATAAGGCTAGCCTTAATACCACTTTGCAACAGGGCCGAGCGTGCCTGATTGATATCAGAAATTTTCGTAAAGGGCCCTACGCGAACCCTATGCCACATACCCTTTTCAGATAAATCAGCTGATTGGATATGTGCTTCCATACCAAGCATAGCAATTCTTGCTTTTAGATTTTCCGCATCCTCTGGATTCTGGAAGGAGCCTAACTGAAGGTAATATTTATCCTTAAGTGACGGTTGTTGTACATCTTCTTGGAATTGCTTTTCAGTGACTGGCTCTTCACTACCCGGCAGTATTTTGTAGAATTCAAATCGTGGCTTTTCATTTGAATCTTCGGTTGAGTTTTTTTCACTATTAGATACTTGATCTTCTTTTAGAGTTTCATTCTCATTCTTGAGTTTTTCTATCTCCGTGCTAACCTTAGGCTTGTCATCTAGAATAAATGGGCTAGGTGCTTGCTGTATATACACCCATACACCAATGGCACTAACAAGACCCAGCACATAACCAATAAATAATCCTAAAAGTAGTGTGGATCCTTTTTTGCCAGAAGCAGACTTTGATGGGGACTTGTAGTCTCGACTCATAAAAACTCTTGCCAGATTTGTAAAGTTACATTTTATCAGGTGCGCTCACGCCTAGTAGCGTTAATCCATTAACCAACACCTGTCGTATCGAAGCAATTAGTGCCAGCCGGGCGAGCCGGAGCGGTGTTTCTAGTACAAGAAAACGAGAAGAATTATAGTAACTGTGAAACTCAGCCGACAATTCCCTAAGGTAGAATGCGATTAGGTGAGGAGAGAGCTCCCTTGCTGCTACATCCACTATTTCAGGGTAATCAATCAGCTTTTGCAGTAGTGATAATTCTACATCACTAGTGAGTAGAGCTGTATCCGCAGTGGAAAGAATTAAAGGATTCTCGCCCCATTGTTCCAGAACACTGCACACCCGTGCATGGGCATATTGTACATAATACACAGGATTATCATTGTGTTGTGATTTTGCTAGATCCAAATCAAAATCTAGGTGCTGGTCACTTTTACGTAACAGGTAAAAGAATCGTGCAGCATCATTACCTACTTCCCTGCGTAATTCCCGCAATGTTACAAATTCTCCAGAACGGGTAGACATGGCTGCCTTAACACCATCACGATAAAGTACAGCAAATTGTACCAATGCAATTTCAAGTTTTGATGAGTCAAGCGTTAATGCCCGCATTGCTCCCTTTACCCGCGAAATGTAGCCGTGATGATCGGCTCCCCACACGTTAATGATGCGCTCAAAGCCACGCTGAAATTTATTGAGATGATAAGCAATATCGGAAGCGAAATATGTGAACTGCCCGTTCTCCCGCTGAACGACTCGGTCTTTTTCATCACCAAAATCAGACGAGCGGAACCACGTGGCGCCATCTTGCTGATATAAGCAATCTTTCTGTTTAAGCAACTCAATCACTCGAGCTACCGCGCCATTTTCAAATAAAGATTGCTCTGAAAACCATGTATCGAACACTACCCCAAATTCCATTAAATCATTACGGCAGTCACCCAACTGTTCAGTTAGAACGAAATTGTGAATATATGTGTAATCCTGCCCCAGCAGATCTTTAGTTTCGGCTATTAATTGATCAAGTAGTATCTCAGAGTCATCCTCTACTTTTATTCTTTCACTAGCAACATCCGCCACCGTGAGCAACTCATGTTGACGCACATAGTGGCTTCCATGAGCCTTGTATATCAGCTCCGCCATGTTACGAACGTATTCTCCTTGATAGGCATTAGTAGGAAAGAGTACATTTTTGCCATTCAATTCAAGATAACGCAACCAAGTAGAAACCGCTAAAATGTCCATTTGCCGCCCTGCATCATTGACATAGTACTCGCGAAATACAGAGAAACCGACTGCCGTTAGCACATTGGCAAGGCTTGCGCCAAATGCTGCCCCACGCCCGTGTCCAACATGTAGTGGGCCTGTGGGATTTGCTGAAACAAATTCAACCTGAATCTTCTTGCCAGCACCAAAGTTTCCACAGCCGAATTCCTTGCCACTCTCCAGCACGATACGTGGAAATTGCTGCTTAGAAGCAGTTTTGAGAAACAGATTGATAAATCCTGCTCCAGCAACCTCAACTTTTTCCAGATGAGGTGAGGCAGGCATCGCATTGATTAGTAGTGTAGCGATGTCGCGTGGGTTTTGACGCAGTGGTTTGGCCAACTGCATTGCTAGATTACAGGAGTAATCGCCGTGACTAATTTGTTTTGGGCGCTCAAACTCGACATTAATGCCCAAGTCAGTGGTTGAGAGTGTACGCAAGGCGTAGCGTAGAAGCTCTTCAAAATGAGATTTAAAGTTGGCGTGGTTTGGTAAGGTCATGGACGCATCAATAGCAGTGGATGTGGGCTGTGCAATTATCGTGGCATTAATGTGGGGCCGACAGACACATGGACACCTTTAAAGTACGTAGCGGGCTAAGTCTTCACTCTGAGCCAAATCTTTGAGTCTTATATCTACGTAGGAGGAATCTATAGAGATGGTGGTCCTACT
>SPBV01000146.1 GCA_004525885.1 Nitrosomonadales bacterium | reverse complement strand
TTTCCAACATAATAGCAGTTCTTTCGTTATATAGTTGCACTCAGCAGCCAAAATCATAGCGCCTCGAATACACTTGCTGCACCCATACCAGTCCCCACGCACATAGTGACCATACCATATTTTTGCTTATTCCGTCGCAAGCCATGGAGTAGTGTGGCAACACGGATGGCGCCGGTTGCGCCAAGAGGGTGGCCAAGTGCAATCGCACCCCCCAGGGGATTAACCTTGGCCCGGTCTAGCCCCAGATCGTTGATGACTGCAAGACTTTGGGCTGCAAAGGCCTCGTTTAATTCAATCCAACTTAGGTCGTCTTGCTGCAATCCAACTTGCTTTAGTACTTTTGGGATCGCTTGGATCGGGCCAACACCCATTATTTCAGGTGGAACACCGGCCACCGCAAACCCAATGAAGCGCCCAATTGGCGTGAGGTTAAAACGTTTCAGTGCCGATTCGCTTACAACGATTACCGCGCCCGCACCATCAGACATTTGGGAGCTATTACCTGCTGTTACCGATCCCCTAGCCGCAAATACAGGCCTTAATTTAGAAAGTGCCTCTTGATTGGTGCCAAAACGCGGCCCCTCATCCGTATCTCTAATGGTTGATTCACTACGAATCTCATATGTAGCCAGATCAGGCCGTCTTTCTTCAACAGTGTAGGGCATAATTTCCTGACTAAATTCGCCCATCTCAAGGGCTTTAAGTGCTCTGTTATGACTTGTCACTGCAAATTCATCCTGAGCCTCGCGGCTTATTTTCCACCGTTGCGCAACTTTCTCTGCAGTCATGCCCATGCCATAGGCAATCCCAATGTTCTCATCGCGCAAAAATATTGCCGGATTCATAGCTACTTTGTTGCCCATCATCGGTATTAAGCTCATGCTTTCTGTACCTGCGGCTATCATTATTTCTGCCTCGCCTAGCCGGATGCGGTCTGCGGCTAGTGCTACTGCCTGAAGCCCAGAAGAACAGAAGCGATTAATAGTCATCCCAGCTACGCTATTGGGCAACCCTGCAAGTAGCAACGCAATGCGTGCTACATTCATCCCTTGTTCTGCTTCTGGCATAGCACATCCGACAATAACATCATCAATTGCTGCTGGATCAAGCTCAGCACATTGCTTCATGGCCGCAGTTAGCACATGTGCCAGCATGTCATCAGGTCGCACATTCTTAAACATACCACGCGGCGCTTTACCAACTGGTGTTCGTATTGCAGAAACAATATAGGCATCTTGAATTTGTTTTGTCATGTTATGTCTCCAGTAACACTTGCTTAATTTCTCAGTGGTTTACCCGTCTTCAGCATGTACTCCACTCTCGCTTGCGTTTTTTCAGTTGCCAGCAGTTCAATGAATGCGTTCCGCTCTAGTTCCAGGAACCAGTCTTCATCCACCAGGCTACCAGGAGTGAGATTGCCGCCACACATGACATAGGCAACTTTGTTACCTATCAAGTAGTCGTGTTCAGAGATGTATTCACCCTCCAGCATGTTGACAAGCATGGATTTGAAGGTAGCTACACCGGTGGAGCCTGCTACGGGAAATTTGCCAGCCTTTAGCGGTGGACGATAGCCCGCGTCAGCCAAAGCAATGGCCTGCATCTTGGCGGCATGAAGTAATTCGAAACGGTTCATCACTATCTGGTCAGCAGGGCGTAGATACCCGAGCTCTTTGGCCTGCTCCGCACTTTTTGCCATTTGGGCTGTTGCGACAGTTTTAAAATAATTTTTTAGTAACGCTAACGGATCGTCTCCTTTTGTATTTTGTGCTGCTCGCAATGCAAATTCCTTACAACCACCACCTGCCGGCAATAATCCCACCCCTACTTCCACAAGTCCGATGTAGCTTTCAAGTGTGGCTACTGCTCGGTCACAGTGCATCACAAATTCGCAGCCGCCACCTAAGGCAAGCCCATCCACCGCTGCTACAGTAGGGACCATCGAGTACTTGAGCCCTTTTGACGTCTGTTGAAACTGCGCAATCATTGCCTCAACTTCGGCTAGCTTTCCAGCCATTAGTGCGTCCGCTAGATTAAGATTACGGGCAGCTTTAAGTACAGTTGATCGTACTGCTTTCTCAAGTTTTTTTGTCAACACGCTGAGCGTAGTGGGCGACCCACTATTCTTTAGGTGTTCTGTTGCTTTTTGCAAATTAGCCCCAGCCGAAAATGGCGGCTCAGTTTGCCAGATTATTAATGCGCGCCAATTTTGCTCTGCTTCTTCTATAGCCTGCTGCATCCCATCTAGTACATCGCTACCAATTGTATGCATTTTGCTCTTGAAGCTGACTATTGCAATGTCGTCTCCTCCCGTATGCCACATTCGAATTGCATCGGTTTCGAATATAGTTTTGCCATATTTTGCTTCTTCGCCCAGCACCCGGTCGGGAAACAATTGTCGTTGGTATACGGGTAACGTTGAACGAGGGTGTTCGGTTTTAGTAGATGGCGCATATGAACCGGTTCTTGAATGAACTCCACTGCGTTTTGTTTCAAGCGCCCAAATAGGTAGAGGCGTTGTACTCATACTTTTACCTGCGTCGATATCTTCATTGATCCATGTAGCAATCTCGCTCCATCCTGATGTTTGCCAGATTTCGAATGGCCCTTGATTCCAACCAAAACCCCAGCGAACCGCAAGATCAAGATCACGCGCATTATCTGCGATCGAAACAAGATGGACGGAGCAATAATGAAATAAATCACGGAATATTGCCCAGAGAAACTGTGCTTGCGGATGCGGGTTCTCACGAAGCGCCGCAAGATTTCCCGCCGCGTTTTTGTGTTTGAGTAGTTCTTTGATTTCTTCGTTACAATTGCCCGTGGAAAGACGATATTCTTGTGTTACAAGATCAAGCACATGAATATCTTTACCTTTTTTTTGATAAATACCACATTTAGTTTTTTGCCCAAGAGCGCCCTTGTCTATTAGATCTTGCAGCCAATCTGGCACAATAAAATATCTATGCCAAGGGTCTGCAGGCAACATATCACGCATAGTGTTCACCACGTGCGCTAGCGTATCTAGTCCCACTATATCGGCAGTACGGAAAGTGGCGCTCTTAGGGCGGCCAATTAGGGAGCCAGTCAAGGCGTCTACCAGATCAAAACCCAATCCAAATTCCTTGGCGTGGTGCATGGTCGCAAGCATAGAAAAAATACCCACCCGATTGGCAATGAAATTAGGCGTGTCCTTAGCTCGTATGATCCCTTTTCCAAGGAAAGTAACCAAAAAATTTTCCAGATCATCGAGTATTGCAGCATCACTGTCTTCGCAGGCAATTAGCTCAACTAAGTGCATGTAACGAGGTGGATTAAAAAAATGAATACCACAAAAACGGTTACGTAAATTCTTTGGAAACGCTTGAACTAACTGATTAATGGAAAGACCCGAAGTATTGCTGGCAAAAATTGTGTGCTTACCAAGATTAGGCGCAACTTTTTTATAGAGTTCAGTTTTCCATTCCATACGTTCCGCGATCGCCTCAATTACTATGTCGCAATCCTTAAGTAACTCAAGATGCTGGTCGTAATTGGCAAGCTGAATATAGGCTGCTTTAGTTGCAACTGAAAATGGCGCGGGTTCTTGCTTTTTTAGATTCTCTACGGCTTTTGCTGCATTAGCGTTGAGGTCGTCTTGTTTTGCTGGAAGCTCAAATAGTAGCGTTTCAACGTTGGCATTAATCAGATGTGCGGCGATTTGCGCACCCATTACTCCCGCACCCAGTACGGCTACCTTACGCACAATGAAATTGTTGTTACTCAACTTCTCCTCCTGTTTAATCCAGCCTTTATATTATTTCTGCGGCACCATTCGTGGCCTGCGTTTTTCATCTACCGCCACATAAGTTAGCACCGCCTCAGTTACTTTTATGCATATTTCTTTGCCGCCCTCGCGAGGCCCTCGTTGTGCATATACGGAGACATCCACTGTAATTGATGTACGACCCACCTTGACAATTTCAGCATAGAAACTAACAAGGTCACCAACAAAAACTGGTTGCTTGAACACGAAATTGTTTACAGCCACTGTAGCTACCCGGCCACATGCTCGACGTATCGCTAAGATACTACCAGCTATGTCAACCTGTGACATTATCCAGCCTCCAAACACGTCTCCGGCATGATTGGTATCCGTTGGCATGGGGACTATCCGCAGTGTCGGGTCACAATCTTGTGGTAATGAAGTGTAGATTTCTGTGTTATTGCCCATTTTAGCAATACCTTACTGTCTGTAATTGAACAACTGTAAACACAGAGAAAGATATTTTTTAATGTCCTTCGTAGAGCTTACTCACTTCAGCCTTGTAACGATCTAATACTTTTGCCCGTTTCAATTTCAGGGTGGGTGTTAGCATTCCATTCTCAACCGTCCATGGTTCTGGCACTAATGCCGCGCGGTGTATTTTGGCATAACCAGGGAATTCGCGTATCTGATGAGCAACTCTCTCCAGAATAATTCCTTCAATTTTATTGTTTTGTGCCAAGCGGTGTATATCTGGGTCAAGATTATGCTGCGTGGATATGCTTTCCCAGCAGCTAGGACTCATAACTATCAGCAAACTTAAATATGAGCGCCCTTCACCTAACAGCATTACTTGCTCGAATAGCGGGTCACGTAAAATTGCCGCCTCCATATCTGTTGGCGGAATTTTCTCACCAGTGGACATGACAATGATATCTTTTAGACGCCCGGT
>SPBV01000252.1 GCA_004525885.1 Nitrosomonadales bacterium | reverse complement strand
TCCCATATTTTCAGAGTGCCAAGAGTAATAAAGCATTTTTACCTGCTTTGCATTACATTTATATTCTTCTTGAGACTTTTGTGATAAAAACTTATTACCAACGACTTTCTGAACCGAGCTATGATCAATCAGCGTCCACATTATTGCCTTGTCACCTGACTTGCGAATAGATGTAGGATCCACGTAGAAAGTAGTTCCCCCAATACCATCGTTACCGCGAACCTCAAACCACGCCGTAGGGTAAGCTACACAACTGCTAATTAAAGTCAGCAGTATAATCGAAATAATTCTATACACTAGTGAGTTAGTTTTAATCATTCTTGAAGCTTTGGCAAATATAACTGAAGTACTTCCATATCCATGAGTGGATGATATAGATCCCCTTCAATACTCATTCTTAGCCTTTTCCCAAGAATTCCTCAGTGAGCTGTAGGCATCTGAAAATCCTTCCTTCATGTGTTCCCAGGCTTCTGTGGAGCTGTTTTTCAAGCCCCCATACCATTCGGCCACCTGAACCCGTTTCTTGCGTAAAGCTGTTAAGGTGCCCCGTGCCCGCTCACGTGCGGTCTCGTCCATCTTGTTCCAATTCTTGTCGATTCTCGCTTCTAATGCTTCAATGCGTGTATCCAGAGAGTTAAGGTTGGCCTCCACCTTTTTTACTGCCTCATCGCGCTTTTCAACCGTATAGTTTTTGATAGCATTAGTAGCCTCTCCTGCTTTTTGTTGTATCTCTATCGTCGTTGTCTTCTCAGTTGAGTCCTCGTTGGCATAGATTTGCGAGGCAATGCTCAATAGTGCTGCAGCCAGCAATGATAGAGTTGTGTGCGATTTCATAAGGAATTTATCCTGATAGGAAAATACTCTAAAATGAGCTCGGTGTTAAAGTGAACTTCGCGTTAATTCCACAGGAAGCACTGATACTGGTAGGTCCTAGTTGTTGACTACTACAATCCTGTCTGTACATTCCAAATTTACCATTACCCTCTCTATCAAATTCACGGTTAACATAATTTAGCAGGCGGTTCATTAGCTCGTCTTCTATGAGACTTTCTATCTCCTCCTCAAAGACGCTGCCTATAAAGACATTATTAGCTGATGCAGAAAAACTAAGGTCAACTTTATAATCAAACTTTCCTGTGAGGATCGCTGATGTTAAGCCCAAATCGATCTTGATATTGGGTTTCGTTTGGGCAAGTACCATAGTGGCCGATCCGATCGATAGTTTTTCCCAATTGCCCGTTAAGTGCAGGTTGAGCTTAGCTCCAGAAGAATTTAATTCCACTAAAGTTGCGTCGAGTGCAGCCTGCGCCAGAGCGGCGGCGACTGGATCAAGACTAGTTGCAATTCTTCCGCTAAATGTGGGCTTTGAAATCGCATTAATTGCTCCAATAGCTGATGGTGGTTGAGGTGCAGCCGTGAACCTAGCTGCTCCAGTCTTAAGGTTGGCATTGCCTCTAATACCGAAGTGCCATGTGGGCACTATTAGATTTGCGGTAAGATGAGGCGTAATAGTAAATTCGACGTTGTAGCTTACAGAGTCAGAGTTACCAAATGGCAGTTCAACTAGGTAGCCTTGCGTATATATAAATGATCCGGGAATAAGACTGGAGGGTAAGGGACCAGAGGCATCTGTATCGATAGAAATTTTGCTATCAGGAGGGATGTTGAGCGTTAAGATGTTTTTAGTCAGATTACCATGCAAGGCTCCCGAAATTGATCCGGCACCTAGTGGTATCGAGCCGTTGAGATCGATCGGCTCAGCAATTGCGGATGAAAATGGAAATATGATTCCTGCTAACAGTACAAATGCCGCCGCAGTAATGGATGCTGTGGCATGCTCAACGTATGGCTTTGATTCCATTATAAGATGATTCTCAGGGAGCCTAACGAATCCACCAAATCATAGTTCATCTCTGTAATATCTCCATAGATCATCCCCGTATCGGCTTATTACAGAATACATTGTTCATCCTACCTAATCTAGGTTAATTTATTGATAAGTTGATCGCATAGTAGGTTCTCCAAACTATTAACTCAAACCTAAACTGTTTTTGATTGGACAAAGGCTGCCGGTTTCTGTTCTGGCGATAACCCGTTGAGGGCATATCTAAGATATTACCTAAGCAACCTAATATTCAGGTGCATCACGCCGCGTTTCCATTTAATGAAATTCCCGCATTCTTCAAGACACTGCACAGTAGAGATGCAATTAAAACTACACAGCTTGCCTTTGAGTTTTTAACTCCTGACTGCGACACTTACCAATGAAGTAATAAATGCCACTTGGAGTAAAATCGATTTAAAGAGCAAGACGTGGACAATACCTGGCAGCAGAATGAGAACAAATCGTGAACATCTCATTACACTTTCACGACGCTGTATTGAGAAGAATGAAACTGGATATTACTTCACATGGTTTTAGATCAACATTCTGTGAATTGGCATCAGAACGTACTAATATATCCCGCAGGATGTTTGTGAAGCTACTCTGGCACATATTCTAAAAGATAAAATAGAAGCTGCTTATGAACGTACCGATCTATTTGGCAAACGACGAGAATTAATGGGCTTATGGGCTACATTCGCAACAAGGACACAAGCAAAAGTAATTACGTTACGTGCTGGCAAGAAGCTAACCTGAGTTAAGTGCGCCGAACTCTACCTAAACATAAATAAATATTCACGTTCTATATAAAGTTGATGGGGGGTACACTTAGTATCTGTCTTACCCCACCCCCGTGTTAGAGGTTCTACATGTCCATACATTAACTTTAATTTTTAGCAAAAAAATTTCCTGAAAGAAAATTGTCGATCGTCTGCTTTTGGCACAAAGCGGATATTCAGATTATTAAACATAAGTGATCATACAAAACCTAGCCCAGTTATATTGTTAAATATTACTTGATAAAGCTATTCCGTGAGCATGGTGGTGCATAGCAGTTGCAAGGTAATTGGAGTCAAGCCCTCCAAGTGCATACACTGGCATAGACAGGTCATTTGTTAGGTCAGCAAATTTTTTCCAGCCCATGCC
>SPBV01000155.1 GCA_004525885.1 Nitrosomonadales bacterium | reverse complement strand
CTATTATTCATAACTACCAATTTGGGGGCCACCGTGTGGCAAGACCCTAGAACCGGTACGTGGATTGGTAATATTTGTATAACCAGCAGGGGATCACAAGTTGTAAAACCACAACCTGTCGGGTCAACATGTTATTCTTCCGCATATAGAGCATATGGATTTATAGCAAATGCCTAATCCAGAAGAAATAGTAAAGGAACTGTTAAGTTTTACGTTAAAACAGTGGATGGTAATAGCAACCCTTGCAACTTTCTGCGTTGGAGCGGCTTTTTGGGTTGAAGATAGATACGCAAAAATTAAAGTAACAGAACAGCGTTTTTCACAAAATCAACAACAGTTAGATTCAGCATATTTTCTGGCTTTAGAGATGTTTTCTCTTCTACCAGAAAACGAGAAAAAAGCAATTCTAGAAAAACTAACAATTATTAAAAAATAGGTCTTTCGTATAGTGGTAAGACTGGACGCTCCAAACGTCTTGACGGGAGTTCGATTCTCTCAGGACCTGCCACAATTTTAATGTTACTTAATATATGGAAAAAAGATACATTAAACGTCTTTAACTCATCAAAATAACCGTTGCGTAGTAAACAGATACTTATCCGCAAACCCGTGGGCCGGAAACCCACATCTGTATACAACTTTAACTCGGAATACTTTATATGTCAAAATTAAATCAAACAACACCAAAAATTAATCCAATTCAATATGGATATTCAAAAAACAGTAACTTACAATATGTAAAAGACCCAACACAACGTCTTTTTGAATATATTGTAGGCTCTTTTTATGGTGAAGACGTGAATAAGCTTACAGAAATGATTGAGCTTATTAACGCGTCAGTTAGTATAGGTGATCAACGTTTAGTAGAAAACATTGTACGTTTTGCTAAACAAGATATGGGCATGAGAACCATGCCTATTGTTGCTGCAGTACATTTAATCAAAGCTGCACGTGACAGCAATGTTAAAATTAATGTTCGTGCCCTTACAAAGGACATGATTACTCGTGCTGACGAATTGTGCGATTTTTACGCCTACGCTCTTAAAGTGTTTGGCAATAAAAAGTGCATCCCGCTAGGAATTCGTCGTGGTGTTGAGGATGCCTTTTCCAAGTTTAATGAATACGATTTGGCAAAGTATAATCGGAAGGCTGACCTTAAATTGTCGGACTTGTTACGAATTGTACATCCTACACCAGAAGTAGAAGCAATGGGAAAAGTGTATTCCCAAATTATTGCTGATACACTGCCCTCTCCATATACTTGGGAAGTAGAATTTTCCAAGAATGGACAACTGCCAAAAGAGTTTCAAAAGACAAAAGCACAGCTTTGGTATGAAATTGTAACCAATCAAGGCCTTGGTTTTCTTGCTACTATTCGTAATATTAGGAATATGGTAGAAGCCAGTGTTAACACTACAACTAAAGAATTAGTTGCAGAAAAAATAAAACGAGGACATAGTAAAGTACTGCCTTTTCAAATTTTTCAAGCATACAAGATGGTCCCGCCTATTGACGGACTGATGCCAATCCGTGACGCACTTGTAGAGGCGATGGAAAAATCTGGAGAAAATGTTCCAGTAATTGGAGATTATGTATGGATTATTTGTGATATCTCCGGTTCAATGCAATCTACTGTAAACGATAAATCTGTGGTTACCATGCTATCTACAGCTGCACAACTTGCGGCTACAGTAGTTAAAGCACAATTGCTGCATGGAAAGCGTGTGGCTCTTACCACGTTCTCAGATGATGCCGCAACAGAAGAGTTTTCTCGTTATGATACAGTTGTCAGTATAACTGAGTTTATCGAGAATAAGCGGTTAGGTGGGTCAACTAACATTGACGCTGCATTTAATCAGTACAACAACGTTGTACAAATGATTGGAAAACCTGATACACTTATGGTATTTTCCGATATGCAAGTTAATGTTATGCAGGAGACCTACCGAAGGTGGGAAATTGAAAAACCCGCTAGTCTGCCAGAAGCTATACAAAATATTCCGCTAAAAATAGCAGTTAACTTTAAAAGTGAGCGCACAACCCCTATTTCCAAATACAACGGGTTTCATCAGTTAACTGGTTTTAGTGATAAAATATTTCCTCTGCTAAGATACCTACGTAACATGGACAGTATCTTTAGTAAACTGAAAACTGCGTAATTTTTCGCAAAAGGGCAATTCGGAAGGGTTGCCCTTCTTTGCGTTAGGAGTAGTAAAATGAATTTTTGGAGTTGGCTTCCATCACACAAGAAATTAAACGAAATCTTACTCTTAGTAAGAGCGTTAGGAGAAAAAATGCACGTAGAACTAGAAACCCTTAGAAGTGAAGTAGAGCAAAACAGCTCTGTAATTAATTCAGCTGTTGTGCTATTACAAGAATTAGCAGCAAAATTATCTGATGTTGCTTCAGACCCTGTAGCGGTACAGGCATTAGCAGATCAACTGCATAATTCAAGTGCTGCACTGGCTGCAGCTGTTCAAGCAAATACACCTTCGGCGCCGAGCGTTGAAGTTGTAGAGGAAGTTGTAGAGGAAGTTGATCCAGTAATAGTATAATTAACGCGGGGCAGTTGAAAGTAGCTGCCCCGACCTTAATCAAAAATTTACTTGATTGAATTAGCTAAATTTGATATAATATATATAGTTTACAATTTTCAGATAGTTTTATAAATCAAATTACTAATAATCGTTAGTAATTTGCTCCATAAAATTAAACGGGTTACATGTCCCAACGGCTCGGGAAGCTGTCTGTAAAACAGTTTATCCATCAACTTGGTTCGACTCCAAGGTGGCCCACCATATGAAAATACTACCTAAATCACCAATACTAACCGCTATTCACGTAACAATATTTGTAACTGCTATTTGTATAATAGTATACTTTGGCTTTAAATTACTTATTGGAAGCTAGGTGTTACTGGTTGCACAGCGGCCTTTTAAGCCGTCAGGAGTTGGGTTCGAGACCCACAGCTTCTACCATAAATTATGATGAAATATTTTGCATCAATAAAAATTAACTCAACTGAATTTAAACATTTTGAAGTACAAAAAGAAGTATATATCTACATAAAACAATTAGAAAATGCGGTTAAGTACCCATATATATCTTCTATAAAAAATCTATATCCAGAAAGATTTAGATCGTAAGCATTAATGGTGATGCAATAGCCTCTTAAGCTTTAGAACGGGGTTCAATACCCTGACGGTCTACCAAAATTAAGAGACTGTGGCAGAGCTCGGTCCAATGCAACGGATTGCAAACCCGTAAAGTCGTCAGTTCAAATCTGACCAGTTTCTCCAAAAACATGGCAAAATTTTTAAGTTGTAAACATCAAACCGTATTACGTAGAGATGATAGACACTTACATTATATTTTCGATTATGAAGAACCAAAGAATTATCACAGGAAAAAAACAAAAATGGTAAAGGTATTTTGGCGATTTAAAGGTCGCAGAATTGGAGGTATTTTTTCAAAGTTGGCCGACAAGACTTGGGCAGTAATGGGAAAGTATGCGACAGAGAAAGATGCGGAAAATGCTATTCGACAGTGGAGAAAAATTGACTACCTTCGTGGCAATTTTGAATTCTCTGTTGGTGCACGACCTCAAACAATTTAATATGCGTGGTTTCTCCTGGGAGAGGACCCTGCCTTCCAAGCAGTAGGAAACGGTTCGAATCCGTTACCCCGCACCAAAGTCTCTATAATTCAGTGGACTAGAATACCTCGGTCCTAACGAGAACGTCGCAGGTTCGAATCCTGCTAGAGACTCCAACACAGATGCCGTGTGGTGTAATGGCAGCACAGTAGCCTTTGAAGTTATTAGTCTTAGTTCGACTCTAAGCATGGCTGCCACGAAAAATAAATTAACAGTACAATAGCTCAATGGCAGAGCAAACGACTGATAATCGTTCGACCAGGGTCCGATTCCCGTTGTACTACCAAGGAAAACAATGCAACCGCTTATCACATATAAACAATATTTAACGTTTTTAGCAGATTTTTATGCACATACTGGTAGTTCTAGGTTAGGGAAAGCATTTTTAACTACTTTTTCTGAATATTTGCCTCATGATGTTCTTTTGTATCAAGAAGACGAAGAAAAAGCTAAAGAGATAATTTTGATGTGTTATGTTCAACCCCCTGAAGACGAGTTTTGGGGTGGTCTTTTAAACAAAAACGAATTTTTTGATGTAAAAATTGAAAATGAAGATTTTTTTGATGTAAAACTTTAAACAATTGTGGGATACCGTTCAAGGTGAGGCGGGTCTGGCTGTTAACCAGAATTAGATAGGTTCGATTCCTATTCCCACAGCCACAAAATTTGCTCGTCAGCACACTGGAATGTGCGGCTAGGCCTTATAAACCTGGGAGAGCTGCTAGATTGGCGGCAACGGCAGGGTTCGACTCCCTGGGCGAGTACCAAAACGACTATGTAATGGATACTTGGCAAAATTATGAAATTTTACGACAAAGAATTAAAACAAGATGCCTTTGAAGAGGCTGTACGACGTTATCCAGAATGTGAAAAAGGTTTAGTATTTTTTCTCGCAGCGACTACACCGCCGGTACATCCCACCCCCGAAGATATAGAGTGGG
>SPBV01000208.1 GCA_004525885.1 Nitrosomonadales bacterium | reverse complement strand
TTTGTCGGTACACTCACAAAGGAAACTTAATGCAGTAGCTCGTCAGTTAAATGAACGACCCAGGGAAACGTTATATTTTGAAACACCGGCAGAACGTTTTAACGCATGTGTTGCATTGACCGGTTGAAGTGGCAGCAAAAAGCAGACATTGGCAAATAAACATTTTCGACCCAAAGCGAACGTTCGGAAAAATAACCCTAGACTGGTAAGATACTTTAATTATCAGTGACAGCAAAAGTTTGGCAGTTATTTCAGTATTTGAGTAAAAAATTAAATTAATACCAACAAAAAGTGTATCATTTCTATAATTATTTAATGTTCTTTCACTCTATTAGCTAGCCTGCAATAATTATCTTAAAGGAGCCAGCATATGAAACATATCTTTTCTTCCACTATGATATTTTTTGCCGCACTGTATATTTATAGTCCGGTATTTGCATCATCTGGCGCGGGTCCTTTTGGTAAAAACGATGTGATGAGTCTTACGCGGGAGGATGCAAACATCATGAAGCCCAACTGGGAAGAGCTGCGTGATAACAATCTGGTCGGGGTGAAGAAAGAGTGGAGCAATCCTGAAACTGGTCGCTCTGGCTCTATGGAGGTGCTAAAAAACTTCATTGACGAAGAGGGACGAGAGTGTAAAAAAATGCGTTATACGTTTGTCAGAAAGGGTTTTTCTGACACTTTTACTTTCATGATGGATCGTTGTTTAGTTTCAGATGGAGAATGGAAGTTTAAGTAGCTTCCAAATCCCACGATGGCGTTCTGTTGTAGAGAAACCTACAAAATATCACCTGAAAAAGAAAACCGCGTAATGAGAGGGACTAATGTTAGTTGCTAAATCTACAATTGATCAACCGCCTTCAAAGAGCGGAAATAAGGTACTATACGCTGGCGGGATAGCAGCAATTGTAGCATCAACTTGCCATCATCTTTCATATCTGTTTGTCATGCTTGGTCTCAGTGGAGGAACGACTTTATATATAATCACACTTACCGAGATAGCTCGTCCTTTTCTTATTATTGTGACGATAATCACACTACTTATCTCATACCAAAATATCTGGGGTATCTCTTCCGTTCACAAAGACGGAAGTTCCAACATAACTTCACAAACAAAAATAACCGATAAGGTTTTTTTTACATTTATTGTCATGATTATGATTGTTGTACTCTTGCTTCCATACTTTGCACCCTGCGCAAAAATATAACAGCCAGGAATTCAAGAGGTCATCGTATCCTAGTACCAACTCACTGGATTTACTCGGCGAGTAATAGACAATACTGGTGATTAGAAATCTCGTATTAGGTAAAAAGCACTATTAGGAATTTCTTGCTTCACCAGGGAACGTAGCTACAAACATTCTTGCAGGCAGACTGAAGCGATTACAGGATCAGAACATTGTTATTGACGAGCCTATCAATTTAACCCTCTGCGTTATGAATATACGCTAACAAGCAAAAGAAAGAGCTTTAGACCAATACTGAAAGTTCTCACTTCTTGTGGATTGAAAAATTTTTAATGTACTAAGATATTTCCTTCTACCAAGGGACAGAAGTAGTCATCGAGAACCAAGGACTACTAGAAAATCTATCTTCCATATTATCTATATCAGTATCTATATCAGCAAGACCTAGTAACTTTGAGGTCACTGAACTCCTTTTACTATGTAGAAACTAACGTAGAGCCAACTAGTTGCGGGCGTTTGTTCAAGATCATGACAACTGCAGAAAGAGCAACCCCCAGACTGAACTGCACATAGTTTAATAAATTGAGTCGGATAACTGCTTCCCATTGCTCTCCTATCTCTATATTCATCCCCATAAACCCAATTCCACTGATCAATAAATAGACCAGTCCAAACCTTAGCATGGATTGAACCCTTGTATTCTCATCCAACCGGGCAACAACGATAAAACAAATGGCTGTTATCAGATGAATGAACTTGAGAACCACATAAATTCCTAGAAATATTTTTTCTCCGGGAAAAAAATTAGGAATGAATCCTAAAAAGCTTACCCACATAAACATTGCAGCAAATACCCATGATACTTTAACCGAGTCCGTATTCATTCAATTGCCCTATAAGTTACTAGATAACGTTATCAACTGACATGATTATTGCATTGTTGATCCTTTACATAAACGGACATATTTGCCATTTAATTTAGATATAAATTTATTGAACGTCCGTATTTGGCACAAAGCTGACAGTCGCTAATGACCTTTTTTTGAGCATAAACCAGTCGCTAATGACTGCTTTTGACACAAAGTAGATGTTCATGGCTTTGTGCTTATCACTCTGAAATCTATAGAGCCACTGCGCCAGTATTGTAATAGAGTAAATCTTAGGGTGTTTTCCGCTGGCAATACTAGAGCCATTACTACGCGAATGGGTATAACGGACAGGCGCTCTAGATAGACTACCAGGTGATAGTTCCATGGAAAGTACCACAACTGGAAGACTACAAATATACTAACTATCTAATTATTCTAATCTATATTATTGTTATCTTGTTCCTGTAGAAGGAATCGAACTTACGAGTGTGATTAAGTCTGAGTGTCCCATGACGAAATCATATAGACAAACCTCCGCTCTTGGCACAAAACAGACATTCAGAATCTAGTTGAAGTGAAATATTACTACCATTAAGACCTCATGGCAGAGTCATGCTTGCTTCTATATACCTTTTCCTAATCTGATCGGTGTAGTCGATGTGTTCGTAACCATTTGACGACCTATCGAGGGCACTTGCTTCATTCTTATATGAGCCAATCTTGCCAAGCTTACCAAATGACCCCTATATTCCTTTATTAACTGCTTGCGTTCTTCAACTTCTTTCTCTAAAGCTTTCGTCTTATTCTGTAATCGAAGAATCGTAAGTTCATCCTCTTTGAGTGAATGACGCATTGTCTCAACGAATTTGGTCTCGTTGGCGATGATACCTTCCAATAATTCTATATTATCTTTCATGGTAATCCTTCTAATACTCTTATTTGTTCACTAGTTAATGTTTTTTTAGATGGCACTATTAATGCTATTAGTTAGCTAATATCTTCTGCTTCAATTTCTACTGAAAAAAAAGCAAACACGCTAGTAGCTCTTGAATTTTATTGTCTGTTTACGATACAAATCTTCCAGAAAAGATACCGGTAAATTTATCACGTCTATGGCTTTTAGATTGTGACTTATTACCATATTTGCACCAAACAAATAACGGTAGTTTTTGACGTAATAAGTCGACTATCTTAATCCCGGAAAAAGAGGAATTGAAAATATTCAGAAAAAAATATGGAAAAACCCAGATAGTAATTTTACTAAGGAGATTGTTCTTTGTTTTTTACCTTGGTACTTTTTCACAAACTACTACCCATACTTCAAACCGTTACAGATAATATTTGTATTCAAGGTGTCGCCTATTACCCATTTTTGAATGTACCAACAAATATACCAACAGATTCATTCCGCCTAAGATTTTAAGAGGTGTGACTTATTGCCCTTTATTGTGATTATCTATCTCTGATTGCCTCACCAGTATCCCATGATAATGTCATATCAATGAATATCCACTTCTGGCAGAGGAGGATATTTAGCTAATTGAATATACAATTACGGTAGAGTGCACACTAATATTAAC
>SPBV01000282.1 GCA_004525885.1 Nitrosomonadales bacterium | reverse complement strand
TCCGAGCGAGACATCCGGTTGTTCTAGTAGAGCCAGGATCTACAATGAAGGATGACCGTATCTCACGGACGTTTGCAGCTAGCACTGTATTTCACCAATCCGAGCAGGGTGAGTGGAGATTCGATCCACTTGTTCATTCGTCCTCGGCTAAATTGCATCCTGACCTTTGTATTTTACTTTCAACCTCTGGTACAACAGGTAGTCCAAAGTTGGTTCGTCTATCGCGTTCAAACATTGAGTCTAACGCATCTGCAATTACGCGTTACCTAAGTATCACGCAAGATGACCGTGCGATCACGAGTCTGCCACCTTTCTATTCGTTTGGCATGTCAGTGTTGAATTCTCACTTGTACGCAGGCGCGACACTTTTGCTGACTGACGAGTCCGTGGCAAGTGATAAGTTCTGGCACTTCTTTGAAAAAGAGTGTGCGACCACATTCTCAGCCGTCCCGTTTATTTTTGATGTACTAGAGCGGATTGGTTTTCGTACGCGTTCCTATCCTTCGCTACGCTACATTTCCCAAGCTGGAGGCCGTTTACAAGAGGAACGCGTTGTCGAATATGCAAAATGGGGAAGCTCTGTCGGCAAACAGTTTTTCGTTATGTACGGGCAAACCGAGGCAGGGCCTCGAATGGCTTATGTGCCGCCAGACCATTTGCTTGACAACCCGGAATGTATTGGAACACCTATTCCAGGGGGCGCCTTCCAATTGCTTGACGAGTGCGGGGCACCCATTCTACAGCCGGATCAGCCTGGTGAGCTAGTATATAGTGGTCCGAACGTGATGATGGGTTATGCCGAATCGGAAGTTGATCTTTCCTCTGGAACGCTCCTCACGGAGTTACGTACTGGAGATCTTGCATGCCGTAAGTCGAATAGCCTGTATTATATCGTCGGACGAAAGAGCCGCTTCTCAAAGATATTAGGCCTACGGATCAGCTTAGACGAAATTGAATCTTGGTTGCACCGGCGTAACCTTTCAGGAATTGTTAGTGGTGATGACCGGATTGTTGTAGTTGCTGTAACTCAAACCAATGTTAGAGACTCTTTAAAGCAGGCAATCATTGAGCGTTTTGGCCTGCCAGCGTCAGCAGTTCATGTGCTGGAGATTAACACGATTCCTACTCTGTCATCCGGCAAGTATGACTACAAAGCGGTCTTGCGCATCGCCCATGAAGCCACAAACCACGAACTGCAGAATTGTCCAGAAACACTAATTGAGTCTTACCGGGAAGCGCTTGGAATGGCAGACATTCGCTCTACAGACTCCTTCCTAGAGCTCGGTGGTGACTCAGTAAGTTTTGTCGAAATCTCGCTTATATTAGAAGATTATCTCGGGTATCTACCGGAAAACTGGGAGACAATGTCTATTGAGTCGCTTCAGTCCATGGCGCAGATTACTCAGCATGATCGTAATCTCACTAGTACTCCTATTCAGGCAGCTTCTAGCCAAACTAAACTTCGTCAATTCTGGCCAGCTGTGATCCTAGGCCTTGGCTTATTGATTATGGGTGAGGCAGTGTTGCAGCTTAGGACATATTTGAAGACAGGTAGCAGCCCACTTACACGACGAGTGACTGAAAAGACTCCCATGATAAAAAACACTAACCTGGGCATTAAGACCTATAGACCGAACCATGTCTTTACTAATTTCGAGGGATCAAAGTTTGAAATCAATTCTCTTGGTTTTCGTAGTTCAGAGATTGGGCGCGAGGTTATGCCGGAAGAGCTTCGTATTATTGTTGCGGGTGCATCGACAGTTGCTGGATTTTCTACGAAGGAGAATGTAAATACGTTTCTGAGTTTGTTAGAGAAACAGCTCAGACAAAATATTCCTGGACGCCCAGTTAACATAGTGAATGCTGGGATCGAGGACTATACGCTCGAAAATATCGAAGAGCTGATCGATCGCATGTTAATTGGACTTCAACCGACCGTAATAATCATTTACCCGGGAAACAACGATATTGTAGGATTTAGTTGCGGCGAATCTGCTCAGCAGAAGAAAGACGCTCAGCAGAAAAAAGACGATCAGAAAGGAGTCCCAGTAGCGACTATCCCGAACTGGGTGCTTACTAATGAAATAATTTCTAAAAATACCAAAACTCTACGAGAACCCCCCGTATTGGTAGACGCAATCAACCTCAACCCAAATGATATTTTTCCATCAGACTACATCCCAACTATGGATCGTATTGCCACGAAATTGGCAGATGCCGGAATTGAACTCGTGTTAGTAACATTTGTAAATCCATATAAAAACACCGATCCAGCACAACGCGCAAGATTGGCTGAACACAACTTTGTTAACAATTATTGTTTTGGTGTAGATGGCTCGCTTGATGCTACTAACTTGCTCAACGATGCTATTAGGAGTTTTTCCCGGAATCGCATGGTATCGCTCATCGATTTGGACTCTGCCATGTCAGCTGGCTCGGAATATTTTACCGATACCTCACACTTTACATCTAAAGGCCAAAATTTTGCAGCAGACTTTATTTATCGTACGATCACTAACGACAACTCTTTATCACGGCGGTTGGGTTTATCGCCTGTCAGTAACTGAGAGATCAAATTGGACTTACTAGGTTTTTCTTATCTTTCGTTCTTC
>SPBV01000221.1 GCA_004525885.1 Nitrosomonadales bacterium | reverse complement strand
TAATGTGGGCTTACATTGTAACTGCCCTCGAAGGTAAGGCGTTCAGCTACTCCGGATGCAGATCCCGTTACAGGCATACGATAAATTTGAGGGCTACCACCGCGGTCGGAAGTAAAAATAATTGATTGCCCATCAGGTGAGAAACTTGGCTCAGTATCAATTCCAGAACTCTGACTAAATCTTTCCAAGCCGCTACCATCAGCATTTATTAGAAATATTTGCGAGCCACCTTTTTTGCTCAGTACTACTGCAAGTCTTTTGCCATCAGGTGACCATGCGGGAGCACTATTGCTGCCCTTAAATTTTGCTATGGCCTTACGAGCCCCGGTTGCCAAAGTTTGCACGTGAACCACCGGCTTTTTATTTTCAAACGACACATAGGCTATTTTAGTGCCATCAGGTGACCATGCAAGTGAAATAATTGGCTCAATGTATTCGATTGCCGTCCGAGCATTAAAACCATCTGCATCTGCCACTTTTAATGCATATTTTTTCCCCTGTTTCTCCACATAAGCAATGCGAGTACTAAAAACACCCACATCACCTGTTAGTTTTTCATAAATATTATCAGCTATTCGATGGGCAGCGGCACGCAGTTGCTCCACGGAAACAGTCTCCATATCACTGATCAACATTTCTTGCCTTGCTACATCCATCAGATGATATCTCACTTCTACTTGCCCATTGGGTAACATTCTAGTGCTGCCGATTAGTAACGCGTTAGCGCCACGCATTTGCCAGTTAGGATAAACAATATCACCGGGATCATGAGGTGCCAAACCACCTGAATCAATCATTCTAAATAGCCCGCTACGTTGCAAATCAGATGTCACAACTGTAGTTATATTTTGCTTAAGTTTTTCTTCGTCAGCAAATGGAAGAATAGCAATGGGGATTTGAGAAGCGCCGCCGCCAAAAATTTCGATGTCAAGAGCAGCATGGAGCGGAGCGCTAATCAAGCACAATATTAGGACAAACGTATGGCGGGAAAATTGACGCGGATAAATCTGCATAGAACCAATTCTCGAAAAAAATGTATTATAGCGATGAATTATACTAGTCATTCTAGGTAATGTACCTTAAGACTTAAATTTCGAAAATTTGGAAACAGCATAGGATCTGGCGGTAAGGGCAGCGGTCTAGATAAAATAATCGCGCGCTCTACAGCCATATCAAAGGCCGGGAACCCACTACTTCTTCGCAATTTAACATCAAGAATTTCACCGCCAGGAAGTAATGTAATATCGAACTCGGAAACTGGATCATTTGGCAAATCAGGCGGCATAATAATACGACTTTTGATTTTTGCCAAAATTTTTGCTTTGTATTCATCCGTCAAATTTTTCTTAACCGCTGCTTGTGCGCCCGCCGCCTTTTTTTGAAGGCTTCTTTCTTCTGCCTCAATTTGCTCTTTTTGAAGTCGATCTACTTCGACAGCTACTCTTGCTTTTTGTTCCTTAGCTTTTTGTTCCTTAGCTTTTTGTTCTTTGGCTTTTTGTTCCTTGGCTTTTTGTTCCTTGGCCTTTTTCTCTTCTGCTAACTTTTTTTCTTTTTCTTTTTCTTTTTCTTTTTTAAGTGCAATATCCGGTTTAACAGGTGTTGGCAACTTCTCTAGCTCTGGCTTCGGCAGCAATGGTTTTGCTATTTTTGGTGGCGGCAAAGGTTCAATTTTTTTTGGTAGTAAGGGCTCTGTTTTTTTAATAAGTGGTTGCTCTGGTTGAGGTAAATTACTCCACAAATCTACCACCACCCCTTCAGGCGGATAAGTTTTCCAGTTAAGCCCATAAATCATAAAAATAAAGAACCCAACGTGCACTAGTAACGCCAGTACCCCTGCCTTCAACAATCTTGGATCATGGTTAGCAGAACTTGGTGGCGCCATTGCGCTCATCGAGTATTCGTATTGCTCATTTTTGTTCAGCCAGCAGACCTACTTTCTTAACATTCTGCTTTTGCAGAATATCCATTATTTTTATTACTTCTTCGTAACGTACATTCTTATCGGCAGCAATTACAACAGGTTGATCCTTATTTTTTGTTTGTTTTTGCTTCATTGTTTCTATTAATTCATCACGATTGACTTTTTGTTCAGTAGTCGTCAGCGCAAGATCACGGAATGCAAGGCTTTTATCAGCCTTAATAATCACTTCCAAGGGCGCAACCGGAGGCTTCAAAGATTTACCGATCTGGGGTAATTCAATTTGGCCAGAATTAACGAGCGGCGCTGTAATCATAAAAATAACCAACAACACCAACATAACATCGATATATGGCACAACGTTAATCTCGTTCATCAAGCGTCGTTTTGTGCGGCGCATACTCATGAAACTTTTTCCATTAAATTATTCTCTTATCCGGTAGCCTGACGCTGCAGTACATTTGATAGTTCTTCCATAAAACTCTCAAAACGTGTAGCCAGTCGATCAATATCGGTAGCATAACGGTTGTAGGCAATCACAGCAGGAATCGCAGCAAAAAGGCCCATTGCTGTTGCAATTAGCGCCTCAGCAATTCCTGGCGCAACATGGGCGATGGTCGCCTGCGTAACATTAGATAGACTACGAAAAGAATTCATAATTCCCCACACGGTGCCAAACAAGCCAACATATGGGCTTACTGACCCTACTGTAGCCAAGAAAGACAGATGAGACTCAAGTCTGTCCATTTCGCGCTGATAAGTAGCTTTCATTGCGCGGCGAGTGCCGTCCATTATGGCAGCGACGCCCGTTCCTGATTGGCGATCGTGTTTGATAAATTCTCGGAAACCAGACTCAAAAATCCGCTCCATACCACCTGCTGCATGGCGTGCGTTGGCTACACTTAGGTATAGCTCATTTAGGTCAGCACCCTTCCAAAAAATGTTTTCGAATTCATCGCTTTTTTTTGTTTCCTCCCTAATGGTAAACATTTTTCTAAAAATGAACCACCAGGACAAAAAGGAAGTAATTAGTAGCATTCCCATTACTAGTTGTACCGGTAAGCTGGCAGAACCAATAAGAGTAAAAATAGACATGTCCTGAGTAACAGTTGCATTCATAATAGATTTCCAAATTTGTTGCGTAATGAGGCAGGTAGACTTACTAATTTGAGTGTATCGGCACCTACGCACACTACCTGAGTAGTTGCGCTAGCTAATGTAGCATTATCGCGAAAAACATGCTGAGAGAGTGTTATGCGAGCTCTTCCAAGAGCAGTAGCCCGTACTGTTACATGTAGCAAATCATCCAGCAACGCTGGTTTAAAGTACTCAATATTGAGCGAACGTATCATAAAAACTACCTTATGAACCTGAGTTAATGATTTTATATCCAACTCCAGCTCGCGCATCCACTCGTAACGAGCGCGTTCCATGAAATTGAGATATGTTGAATGATAAACTACTCCTCCTGCATCTGTGTCTTGGTAATAGACACGAACAGGAAGAACGAAAGCGGCAT
>SPBV01000137.1 GCA_004525885.1 Nitrosomonadales bacterium | reverse complement strand
CGGCCCTCCATAAATAAACGTACGGCCTCTGGGTATATACGATGCTCCTGCTGCAGGACTCGTGTAGCGAGGGTTTCATTAGTATCATCCGGCAGCACCCGAACTGCGGCCTGAATAATAATTGGGCCGTGATCCACTCTTGGCGTAACAAAGTGTACTGTACAACCATGTATCTTTACGCCCTCTTCTAATGCTTTCTTGTGAGTTCCAAGACCAGGAAAAGCAGGCAATAACGAAGGATGTATGTTTATTAGCTTGCCCTTATATTTGTTAACAAAACCATCTCCCAACACACGCATGAAACCAGCTAACGCAACAAGAGATGGCCGGTAAAAGTCGATTTTTTTCACTAGAGCCACTTCAAATGCTTCGCGATCAGGAAATATCCGATGGTCTACTATGCTCGTTTCGACATCGTACATTTTAGCTATCTCAAGTCCGGCTGCATCAGGATTGTTACTGATAACAGCAGCTATCCTGACTGGAAGCTTAGCTTCAAGTAAAGCTTGCATATTGCTACCTCGACCAGAAATAAGAATGACAAGGGATTTCATTGGTTTTGTTGTAAGCTGGACGAAACTCAATACTTATTCACTCGACTAAAGTCTGCGCTTCACCGTTCGCGCATTGTCGAATTGTGCCAATACGCCACACGATTTCTCCTGCGGTATGCAATGTCTCCATTACAACCTCGACATGTTCATTCGAGATTATTAGCACCATGCCAATCCCACAATTAAATACACGATACATTTCACGATCAGCAATTTTGCCTTGCTGTTGTAACCATCTGAAAAATTCTGGCATGCGCCAAGTGGACTTTTGCAATGCGGCGGTAAGACCCTCAGGCAGAATACGCGGGATATTTTCCAGCAACCCCCCCCCTGTAATATGTGCCATACCTTTTACCGGGAAATGCTTCAGTAACTCGAGCAACGGTTTCACATAAATACGAGTCGGCTCCATGATTACGTCCATCATCGTCTTACCATAAAAATTAGCGGACAAGTCTGTGCGGCTCTCTTCCAGAATCTTGCGAATCAAAGAGTACCCGTTTGAATGCGCACCACTGGAAGCGAGACCAATTACAGCATCACCTTCCGTAATGGATAGACCGTTTATGATACGATCTTTTTCAACCACGCCTACTGTAAAACCCGCAAGATCGTATTCATTCTCCAGATACATGCCTGGCATTTCTGCTGTTTCGCCTCCAATTAAGGCGCATCCCGCTTGTTCGCATCCTACAGCAATGCCCCTGACTACGCGGGTCGCAATATCAACATCCAGCTTGCCGCAGGCGAAGTAGTCCAGAAAGAACAATGGCTCTGCTCCCTGCACTAAAATATCGTTGACACTCATTGCCACCAAGTCTATGCCAATACAGTCGTGCTTTCCCAGCTTAAATGCAAGCTTCAATTTAGTGCCGACGCCATCGGTACTTGATACAAGTACTGGATTTTTGTACTTTTTTGAGATCTCAAATAGCGCACCAAAACCACCAATCCCGGTAAGTACTTCTGGCCGCATAGTGCGCTTGGCGTATGGCTTAATGTTTTCCACCAAGCGATTGCCCGCGTCAATGTCAACTCCTGCGTCATAGTAAGACATTCGGACTGAGTCTAAATTTCCTTGTTTAAATGAGGTCAAGTTGAGTTCTCGCGTTGTAGCAGTTAGAGTATAATTTTTAAGAAACATATTTTACCGTAAATGGATCACAAACACTCCGCCGATTTACATTACCTATGGTGGCTAGCATTAGTCTCTATAGTAGGTTTGTTGATCTATCTTCTAAGCCATATACTTACGCCATTCCTTCTAGCAGGCATCATCGCCTATATCTCTAATCTGCTGGTAACAAGAAGGGCAATATGGAAAATTTTTCGTTTTCTCGGCGCGCTACTTACGTTCAGCCAGTTGTTCGGGTTTGTCGGTTTATTATTGGCGTTACCAGCAAACCCTGTGTCGCTAGTCTGGTTGCGTCATGTTCGTACGCAATATTTAAAAATCAGTCTTTACAATTCGTAAATGAAACAACTGCTGTTAGACATCGCTCATCCCTCTCCCCCCACACTAGACAATTTTGTGCCGGGACGCAACTTAGAGTTATTTCAAACCCTGGAAAGTGTCCTTAGAGGGAAGGAGCAAGAACGTTTTATTTACCTGTGGGGTGGGAAGGGTTGTGGAAAAAGCCATTTATTACAAGCAGTAGTTGAAATCTGCACACGAAACAAACTGGATGCTGTTTATATTAATTGTGGTATAACGCACAACATAAATGCAGAGTTTTCCGCAATTAGTGAGATTGACTGTTTAACAATAGATGATGTTGATCATCTCGATGCGTCAGCACAAATTGGCTTGTTTAATCTCTATAACCATATTAGAGATGAAAATCAATCACTTATGATGGTAAGTGGGTCAGCCGCCCCGTCACAATTGAATCTGCGCAAGGATCTAGTTACGCGCTTAGGGTGGGGACTAGTTTATCAGGTCCATGAGTTGTCTGATGATGAAAAAATACAAGCCATGAAGAACCATGCCACAAGCAGAGGATTTGAATTGCCCCAGGATGTATGCAATTACCTACTGCGACATGTGCAACGTGATTTACCATCATTGATGGTTACCCTTGATGCTCTTGACCTTCACTCACTTAGGGATCAGCGTCCAATCACTATTCCGATGTTACGTGAGTTACTGCTCCCCACATCATGAATCTAGCCTTATTTGATCTTGATAATACGCTCCTGACTAGTGACAGCGATTTCCAATGGGCCCAGTTCCTGATCGAACAACAAGTCCTCGACCGTGAAGTATATGAAGCACGTAATTTAGAATTTTATGAACAGTATAAGGCTGGAACCCTGGATATATATCAGTTTCTTAGCTTCCAGTTGAAGCCATTATCACGCCATTCGCGTATCCAACTTAATGTTTGGCACAAAGAATTCATGGCAAAAAAAATCTTGCCGCAAATTGCGCCGGGCGCACATGAACTAATTAATAAACACATGCTCGGAGGTGATTTATGTGTCATTATCACTGCCACAAATCGCTTCGTTACCGCGCCGATCGCACAAGCACTAGGAATAAATAATCTAATTGCAACCGAACCGGATCAGAAGAACGGTGAATTTACCGGTCAAGTTTCTGGCATACCTTGCTTTAGAGAGGGAAAAATAACGAGGTTGGAAATCTGGTTAAATGAACGCAACCTGACTTGGTTGTCATTCCTTGAAAGCTGGTTTTATAGCGACTCCCTAAATGATATACCGTTACTTAACAAAGTAACTCACCCTGTAGCAGTAGATCCTGACGCAACACTCAAAAGTTATGCAAAAAAAAATAACTGGCCAATTATCAGCCTGCGATAAGATCTCAGTTAACAAGCCGGGTTTATGATGCTCCTCTATTTCAATACGTAATAAAGTATTTTGATTTTTACAAAACCGCGTGACCCTCGCCAAAAATCCCATATTACTACTAATCATTTTTCTTCTGCTCGCGTCAGGAAGTTTGTTTGTTGGGTTGTTCTTTGGCAGCGTGAGTATTCCCCTCTACAAAATAGCCCATCTATTGCTGATGCCAGCAAATGATGTCGCCACCCAGATAGTCTGGCAACTTCGATTACCACGAGTACTGGCATCATTTGCGTGTGGTGGATTACTAGCTCTTGCAGGAACCTTACTGCAGGTATTATTACGTAATCCGCTGGCAGATCCTTATATTCTAGGGGTATCAGGCGGCGCGGCAGTGGGTGCACTTTCTGCAATGCTGTTGGGATGGGGGTTGGTATTAACCAATTTAACATCGTTAGCAGGAGCGTTGATTGCAATTGCAATCGTTTTTGGATTGAGCTTTCGTACTGGGAACTGGAACCTTTATCGATTGCTCTTAACAGGGGTAGTTCTATCTGCTGGTTGCGCCGCACTAACTACTCTGCTCCTGACCTTAGCGCCAGCTAACAATGTGAAAGGGATGCTATTTTGGCTGATGGGAGATATCTCTCGCGCTGAAGAAATTCTACCTGCATGGATTGTCCTCTCGATTGTGACAATTGTAAGTATGGTCTTTTCTAGTAACCTTAACGTTCTTAGTCTTGGTCAGATGAAGGCAAAAACATTAGGTGTAGCAGTGCAACCACTTCAAGTAGGAATTTATTTTTGTGCTTCATTGGTAACCGTAACGGCACTGATGTTGGCCGGCGCCATCGGCTTTGTTGGCCTTATTGTTCCACATGCCGTACGTTTGCTGGGTGTTAACGACTATCGCTGGCTGTTACCCTTATCCGTACTATTAGGTGGCTGTTTTCTCACGTTGGCAGACACGTTGGCGCGCACCCTATGGGCGCCGCAACAATTACCAGTTGGGGTATTGACCGCGCTGTTAGGCGTACCTATGCTGCTACTGTTACTGTCGAAAAAACGTTAATTGCATACTTAGTAACTTAATAGAGTCGAATAATAGCCTCAGATAAATTTTGTTTTTGGTCAGGGCATTGCCTAGATAGATCATATGCAATAATTTTAATTCTGGATTAAAAGTAAAACTAGGCGGCAAGAAAGCACCACAGAAAACATGGGGCAGTATGAAAAGTACGAGCAATTAAACCAGCGGAAAGCATTATTAATGAAAAGAGGTTTAGTCATATTAAGTTATGCGTCATAATTCTCCTTTTTCATTTTTGTTGTAATGAACCCTGCTCAGTTTTCTAAATGGCATCCTGCACCATTGTCCATCTCGCCCCAAACTCGTAACTGGTTACAGAATCGCGGCTCCCTTACACGCCTCATTCAACTACGTTGTAGGAATTTTCGTGTTGAGCCAGTCTTTCAATCACTAGCAACAGCATATGAAGACGAGCTTGCTATGCTAGGCTTACGTCCCAAAGAATTAGCACATGTCCGTGAGGTCTATTTATACTGCGGCAAAACACCTGTAGTATTTGCTCATTCTGTTGTGGCAAGAAAAAGCCTACGCGGAGCATGGTATGGGCTGAGTAACCTCGGCAACAAGTCGCTAGGTACGAT
>SPBV01000121.1 GCA_004525885.1 Nitrosomonadales bacterium | reverse complement strand
GGCTTGTATGCCACTCAACTTCTGCTTAATTCTATCTATTCCATTATCGCTTAAGGGAACTCGATTATCGTCTACCATAACACCTCCTAGGGTAGTTGCAAAAATCCTGGAAAGATGAGTCATTTGATCAAATACTCTTTCGCCATTCGCAATTCTGGGCACGTCGAGCAAAAACGTAACACCATTTGTAGTGAGCGTTCGAATATTATCAGTTAGGAATGGTGTGGATTCAAAGTTGCTGAGAGTAAATTTAGCGATACCATTTCCCTCTCGGAAATTAAACACCCCCTCTCCCTCAAGTTTGAATCCAGATGCTTCTGCCAAAGCGCGAATTTTGGTTCCTGTAAATGCGCCACCATCTTTGCTGATAACATTAATCCCTATCATTACATCTACTTCGGCACAAAACTGGTCGAGTAATACCGCCTGAGAATATGCCTCTTGGATATCGGGTGCATTAACAACTGCACTTATGTGTTCTGCAAAATTATTCACCATGTCGCGAAACTCAGATAAGCTAACTTCACTAACCGGGCCAGAGCGATCAGCAAGCTGTAGGCAGGCTCTTAGGCTGGTATAATCATTATGAGAATCAGGCTCTATAGTAATTTCTTCCCAAAACCCACTATCATTTTTTTGCCCAAACCACCGCACTTGCTTTCCAAAATCGAATTTCCTCTGCACTATCTCTGCCAGATCTGAAGCGGAAATTGGTGTTTCAGATTGGATACCCACTACATAATCTACTACGCCGTTACTATAAACTTTTACTGGTTTAATCGACTCAGAAGCTGTAGTCAAAGATTGTGAATCTGGCCGATTATTAATCCCAACTAACATCTTTCCTTCTACACTTGGCTCTGCTTGGAAATCCTGTGACACTTCTTTACTTAGTTGAGGTTCAATCCTCTCCCTTTCAGGATTAGTTTCTTCCTCCCTTAGTAAAACATCTTCATACTTATGCTTAAATGCCTCCTCTGTACTACGCTGATAACGTCGCTGTTGCATCCAATTATAAAAAACAACACCCCCAATTATCCCAATACCAATGATAATCAGGCTGATTTGTAAGTCACTCATATTTATCTGACCTATACATTATTATCCAGCCGCAGCTACTTTGCTGAGTTTGACAGCCTCTTCGATATCCACCGAGACTATCCGCGAAACGCCTTGTTCCTGCATTGTGACACCAATCAATTGTTGTGCCATTTCCATGGTAATTTTATTGTGGCTAACAAATACAAACTGTGTGTGGTTCGACATTTTTCTTATTAAATCGCAAAAGCGCTCAGTGTTGCTGTCATCCAATGGGGCGTCCACCTCATCCAACAGACAAAAGGGAGCGGGGTTAAGCTTAAACAATGAGAACACTAATGCCAATGCTGTGAGCGCTTTCTCTCCACCAGACAACAAATGGATGGAGCTGTTCTTCTTACCCGGTGGTTGCGCAATGATTTGCACACCGGAATCAAGAATTTCTTCCCCACTTAAAACAAGTTTTGCTTTTCCACCACCAAAAATAGTGGGAAACATCTCATCTAAATGACCATTTACCTTCTCAAAAGTTTCCAACAAGCGTTCACGAGTTTCTCGATCAATTCGTCGAATAGCATTTTCCAGGGTCTCCACAGCTTCTTTCAAATCCTTGAATTGTGAATCAAGGTAAGCTTTACGCTCTTGATTTGCATGCAACTCCTCCAAAGCAGCAAGATTAACTGCACCCAAGGTCTCAATTTCGATATTAAGTTGATTAATATCAGACTCTAATCTAGAGGATCGCGTTTTACACAATACCTGAAGTAACTCCTCCTCGTTTGCTCCCGCCTCTTTCAATTTCTCGTCAAACTGATTCTCTGTTATATGTGCCTCTTGTTCCTTAAGGCGTACCTGACTTATTGATTCACGTAGAGGGTGTAGCTTTTGCTCGAAAGCTATGCGCTCCTGTTCTATTTCCTGCAATCCTTTGGCCGCATCTTCCAAGGCATTGCGCGCGTTTGTCAGAACAAACTCACGTTGCTCACGCAGTGCTAACCATTCTTGTAACTGGTTATTCAATGCGGACTCATCTAAACTATCTCGCTCTAGCTGTAATTTCTCTAAATTAGCTTTAAGCTCAACAAAATTCTCATTGATACTAAGAATGGCAGCCTCTACCTCGACAATTTTATTCTGACAGGTCCTTTCGTAGAATGTAGCTTCTTGCATTTCCTTCACTACATTCTGTACAAGTTGCCGTTGAATACTAAGAGCCTGCTCCGCGGCCTCACCTTCCTGCCTTTCCTGCTGCACTTGCCCCTGCAGAACCAAAACTTGATCCCGATATTCTCCCAATTTTTTTTCAGTGCTTTGTTTTTGGGAGGATTCTATATCAATTTGCTGTCTAATTTCCATCAGTTCAACTGAGATCTGGTCACTACGTTGGCTGGATTGTTCAGTTAATTGAGTTAGTTTCAATACCTGCATTTGTAAATCATGATGCTGTTGCTGCAGTTTCTTACTATCAAGACGCAATTGTGAAATTAACACTCCTAGTTGGTTGTAATCTTCTTCAACTACTACCAGTTTAGATTTCTGCCTGGTAAGGCTAATCCCTAATTCTTCTGCATCAGTTTTGATCTGAGTTATCTCCCGCTGGCGTGCTAGTACCCCGTGCAGTTGTGAATCTGGCGCATAATATGTAAGGCTATGCCGAGTAAAGAAATGTCCCTCACGCGTTACAAGTATTTCGCCTGGGGCAAGCTTCATCCGCTGTAAAAGACCGTCTTGTATACTTTCAACTACGAAAATTCCTCTTAACCATTCACCTAGCACAGATTTTATTCCTGTGTTGTCACAAGTCAGATACCACTCCAGAGATTTCCAACCCTCACTGCCACGTAATGTCTCATCGTTCGACCTCTGTACCGGTGAAACTGTTGCCTCAAATAATGTCCATTTCCCGGGAGGAGAATCTTCTATCCAATCCTGTACAGCTTCTAGGCGCTCAAGAGACGAACTGTTAAGTCGCTCGCGTAATACTGATTCCAGTGCGTCTTCCCATCCTTTTTCAATCTGGATGCTCTGCCACAAACGCGGCAACGCTTCTAGCTGGTATTTGGTCAACCACTTGCTCAACCCCTCATTGTTCTCAAGTCGATGCTGAAGGCGTTCCAAAGCAGAGGATCTGGCTTCCATTTTAGTGATCTGCTGCTCGAGCACTTGCGTTTCGTGTGTAATCCCACGTTTGATTTCTTCTGTATTGAGTAATTGATCTTCAGTTTGTGCAAGCAAGTCCTGTTTGATTTTTAATTCAACCGCAGTACTCTCCACTTCTTTCTGCAATTGGGATAAACCTTCATCATCAAATTGCGGCAGCGCTTCTTGCTCCTCAAGAAGTCTTTCTCTACGCAATCCCAGCTGTTGCAAAGCTTTCTCTGCGTGCGTACGATGGCTTTCTTCTAACTGTTCAGTCTGCTCGGTCAAGAGTAAGCTACGTTGAACCGCACTTAACTTCTCTTGGCACAAACGAAAAACTGACTCTGTCTGCGGTAATCTCTCATTTTCTACTGTAACTTTTTCTTTACTATTTTCGAGAGTCAAACTTGCCTGTTCAAGTTCTGTACGCCATCGACCTAGGCTCTCTGCAAAATTTTTAACTTGCTTTTCATGATGCTCAATCTGATTCTTAGCCACTGTGATTTGCTGCTCAATACGTTGGTGATTCTCGCGCAAATGTTGTATTTGCTGTTCGATGCGCGCCACCTCAGCGTTGGCTGCATATAATTCTCCCTGCCCCTGGTGCAAGCTATCGCTTGCGGCATAATGTTGTGTGCGTCCCTCTTCCAAGCGTTTTTCTGCATTACGAAGACTTGTGGTTTCTGCTTCCAATTCCAATTCTAGTCGCTGAACTTCCTTTTCTCTACGAATACGTTGAGTTGCTGCTTCCTGTTTTCGTGCCAACCATAAAAGACTATGCGCTGTACTCAACTGAGCCTGCATATCTTTAAACTTATTAGCAACCACAGCTTGCTCTTCCAAGTGCTGTAATTGTTTCTCCAGCTCTTGACAGATATCATCCACACGCAAGAGATTCTCGCGGGTGTCGGCTAGACGCAATTCGGTTTCACGACGACGTTCACGGTATTTAGAAACTCCAGCGGCTTCTTCTAGAAATGCACGTAACTCTTCCGGTTTTGCCTCAATTATTCGTGAAATCATCCCCTGCTCGATAATTGCGTAACCCCGATTACCTATGCCAGTACCAAGAAAAACATCAGCTATATCCCGCCGGCGAACGTGAATATTGTTCATGTAGTAGGTGGAATCACCATCCCGCTGCAGCACTCGCTTGATAGAAATTTCAGCATAGTCTGACCATTGCCCCCCTGCCTTACCCAGACTATTATCAAAGATTAATTCTACACTTGCACGCCCTACCGGCTTGCGATTAGCGGACCCATTAAAAATCACATCCTGCATGGACTCACCACGTAAAGCAGATGCTTTCGATTCACCTAACACCCAACGTACCGCATCGATCACATTAGATTTTCCACAACCATTGGGGCCGACGATCCCAACTAAATCACTAGGGACAGGGATAACAGTGGGATCAACGAAAGTTTTAAAGCCAGCAAGTTTGATATGGGAGAGACGCAATTTATTGCCTGTAACCAGTTATAATTGGGCGTACTTGGAAAGATAAAAACAAAATCTTATAAAATGAGAAACGCGTATAAGCATAAGATAGATATTTTAACCGATTTGTCCTAGATAAGAGAATGCCAATACAACCCACGAAAAAATTGGAAACCTTCCTCAACCCGACTCCCTCTCGGGATTACCATATTCACATGGAAATTCCTGAATTTACTTGCCTGTGCCCAAAAACTGGGCAGCCAGATTTTGCAACTCTTATACTGGATTATATCCCTGACAAAAGGTGTATTGAGCTTAAAAGTCTAAAACTCTATATCTGGTCTTACCGGAATGAGAATACCTTCCATGAGGCTGTCACTAACCGCATTCTTGATGATATGGTTGTTGCTATAAAACCGAAATATATGCATCTCACTGCCAAATTCTATGTACGTGGCGGCATATTCACAAATATCGTGGCTGAACATCGAAAGTCTGGGTGGAAACCAAAACCAGCTGTGAATTTGAAGGAATTTGAAAAACAATCAAATATATGTAAATAAATTTACTAGGTTGGACCTTTTACCTTCTAAACTAACCAAAAATATCTTTTCACCAAATCAACCTAACCACATGAATCAGAATAACAACTTTTGGAACAAATGTTTGATATTGAGAAATGATCTACCGAATGACAACCAAGTTAGTCTGAATGCGTTATATTAACTGCCAGCCACAATCATCGAGAAATAACCTTATGTCTCAGATGAAGAACAGAATAACTATGCGATGACTTGTGCTGACTAGACAAGGTAGTTGAAGAGCAAAATTGACCTTGTACAAACCTTCGGGGAGGTTGATATGAAAACGATAAAATTATTAGGCCTTATCATCATCCTACTTGGATCGATTACAAGTGGCTTAATATGGGCAGCAGCACGCAGCGGGGGCGGGCATACT
>SPBV01000073.1 GCA_004525885.1 Nitrosomonadales bacterium | reverse complement strand
CGTCTCTGCAATGAGATTTTTAATCTGATCAGCATCGTTAACATTTAACACCATGCCCATTCCTTCTATACCGGCATCTTTTAGATAACTACTAATACTTTCAGCACCTTTTGCAGTGGTTGCAGAGCCTACAACTGTAGCACCATCTTTACCCAACTTTAGTGCTATGGCCTGTCCGATACCACGGCTAGCACCAGTTATCAAAGCTATTTGATTTTGTAACATAATCCCCCTGATTATTTAATAACACAACAATAAAATATTGGAATTTCTGGTAAATCAGAATTCGAAAACTTCTATGAATTCCTGCCTACAACTATATCAAGATGTTTATAGCTTGTCGGAGCGCGGCGCCATCTGTTAATGCTATGTTTTGTAAATTCTTGTCTATACGCTTGTTAAGTCCTGTCAATATCTTGCCTGGGCCACATTCTGCCACATGGGTAATGCCTTCTGTAATGAAGGCATAGATAGTTTCCGTCCATCGTACGGGGACACATAATTGCTGCACCAAGATATCCTTGATAGTAGCGCTATCCTTGTGTTGTTTTACATCGGTATTATGCAAGACAGGAATACTTGGTGTTAGCAGCGTTATCATTTCTAGCTGCAGTTGCATTTTTTCTGCTGCTGAGGCCATCAGCGAGCAATGCGAGGGGACGCTCATGGGTAACAGCATAGCCAGCTTTGCGCCTTTCTTCTTGGCTAGTTCAATACCACGCAACACCGCATTTTTATGTCCTGCAATTACAACTTGTCCAGGCGAGTTAAAATTTGCCGGCTCCAGTGATTCTCCACTGGAATTATTTGTAACTTCAGTACACACTGCTTGTATCATATCATCGTCTAGGCCTAAGATTGCGGCCATTTTTCCGGTTCCTTCCGGTACAGCTTGCTGCATTACTTCTCCGCGGAATCGTACAATTGACAGGGCGTCATTAAAGGTCATTACTTCTGAGACAACTAATGCGGTGTATTCTCCTAGACTGTGTCCAGCTATGAATGCAGGACTTGGTCCACCTAAACTTTTCCATGCGCGGTATACTGCAACCCCCGACATTAACATCAACGGCTGAGTGTTAGTTGTGAGGTTGAGGCTATCAGATGGACCATTATTAACCATTTTCCAGAAGTCCTCATGGAGGATGTCTGATGCCTCAGAAAAAGTTTCATGTACTATTGGAAAATCAGCATACCCCTTCATCATACCGACTGATTGCGAACCTTGACCGGGAAATACGAAGGCAAATTTCATTTTTCACCAGCGGATTAGTACCGCACCCCAGGTAAATCCGCCACCAACTCCTTCTAGTAACACGTATTGATCTGGCCTAATACGCTCGTCGCGCACCGCTATATCCAAAGCTAGTGGAATGGAGGCAGCAGAGGTATTTCCATGTTTGGCTATGGTAGTTACCACTTTATCCATTGATATTCCCAGTTTTTTTGCTGTGGATTGGATGATCCGAATATTAGCTTGGTGTGGAATTAACCAGCTTATATCAGATATCTGTAAATTATTTTCGGCCAAAGCTTCATGAACAATTTCTTCCATAACTTTTACTGCGAACTTGAAAACTGTATTGCCATCCATGGTAATAAATGGGTTGCCTTTGATTTTTCCACGAGAGATGCTCCCGGGAAGTGCAAGGGTAGTATAGTGGCTGCCATTGGCATGCAAATGGCTCGAAAGGATTCCTGGCTGATCGCACTTAGTAATTAATACTGCGCCAGCTCCGTCTCCAAATAGTACACAGGTGCTACGATCATTCCAGTCGAGTATGCGTGAGTATATTTCGGTCCCAACTACAAGTGCCGTACGGCATCTTCCAGCGCGGATAAACATATCTGCAGTGGCAAGAGCATAGATAAAACCACTACATACTGCTTGCACATCAAATGCAGGGCAGCCTTGGATACCAAGTTTATTTTGTAAAATACATGCGGTACTCGGAAAGATCATATCTGGAGTGGTGGTGGCAACAATAATCAGATCAATCTCATCTGCGCCAATATCTGCTGATTCCATCGCCTTGTGGCAAGCATTAACTGCTAGATCACTTGCCATTTCACTCTCTGCTGCAATATGTCTCTGCTCAATACCCGTCCGACTACGTATCCACGAGTCGCTGGTATCAACAATGGACTCAAGATCAGAGTTGGTGAGAATTTTCTCAGGTAAGTAGCTACCCGTACCAATAATTTTGGAATACATCATGCTACATCTTCTTTTGACGAGGATTGTGAGAAGGAAGGTGGCTTCTTTGAATGATGTGGCAATTCCAGTATGCGCTCGCTTATTTGGTGCTGTATTCCACCTTGAACTTCTTCAACAGCGCGTTTGATAGCGAATCCAAAAGCATAACTGTCAGCAGAACCATGGCTTTTGATTACGATACCGCATAGTCCAAGCAAGCTCGCGCCATTATATCTACGGTGATCTACTCTGCGCTTGAAATTTTTGATGACAGGCAAAGCAATAAGTCCCGCAAATTTTGTAAGGAGATTGCGCTTGAACTCTTGTCGTAAGTATGTAGCAAGCATCTGCGCTACTCCTTCTGAAGCTTTTAGAGCAACATTGCCAACGAAACCATCACATACCACTACGTCGGTTGTACCCTTATAAATATCATTACCTTCTATGTTACCGTAAAAATTAAGTCCGCTAGCTCGCAACAACTCAGCAGCTTGTTTTACTACCTCGTTACCTTTGATCGCCTCCTCTCCAATATTTAATAAGCCTATGCTTGGCCTATCCTTGTTTTCTACCGCAGACACCAGTGTGGCTCCCATGACACCAAATTGAAGGAGGTGCTCCGGGCTGCAATCTACATTGGCACCAAGATCCAGAACATATGTGTGGCCATTTATGGTGGGAAGTACTACAGCTAGTGCTGGGCGATCAATACCAGGGAGTGTTTTTAGAACAAACCGGGAGGTTGCAATCAATGCTCCTGTATTTCCAGCACTAACACAGGCCTGGGCTGCACCATTTTTAACCAGATTTATAGCAATCCGCATCGAAGAGTCTTTTTTGCCGCGTAAAGCCAGTGCAGGTGATTCATCCATATCGACTACTTCGCTTGCGGTATGTAATTTTAATCGTGGATTTGATGTAAAGTTAAGAGCGCGCAACTCTGCTTCTATCGAATCCAGTAATCCTACCAGAACGATATTTGTTGCGGGATTGCGATGGAGAAAACCAACAGCAGATGGAACAGTTACTTTGGGGCCATGATCACCACCCATGCAGTCTATGGCTACAGTAATATCCAATTTAAATGCCTATAAGGCTGGGGCTGAAATTTTTGTTATTCGTAGACCAATGATCTCAAAAGCTAGTCATTTTTAGTTTTGATAATTTTCTTACCACGATAGTAACCATTTGGACTTATGTGATGTCTCATATGTACCTCACCTGTACTAGGTTCCAGTGCCAATGGAGAGCTAGTCAGGAAATCGTGAGAGCGATGCATGCCACGTTTCGATGGTGACTTTTTATTTTGCTGAACGGCCATAGTGTTGATCTCCTCAAATAATTTTAATATTATTTTTTTAATTTCGCTAACGCTGCAAAATGGTATTTTTACCTATTGCATAGCTATTAGTCAGTTCCCTTGCTGGGCACTCTTCTTCTCTGTGGCGTGGAGAAATCGGTAGACTTAAAATAATTTCGTCCTCTATTAGTTCTAAAACATCTGTATCTGAGTCTACCAAAATTTCATCAATTGATCCGGTCTCATCAAGATGAGAAAGTTCACTTTCATTTTCTGCCAGGAGTATAGTTGACTGCAGATCTAGTATATATGCCAACCCACCTAGACAGCGCTGGCAATGCAAATTTATTTTTCCTTTTATGGTAACTTGGATTATAGATTTACCATTTTTATCCGGAGCGCCACTTATTTTGTATTCTAGCTCGCCTTGACTATCAGCTAGATAGTCTTGCAAACGCACAAATTTGTCAATTGTGATTTTACCATGGTGTGAGCTAGTGCAGCGCACAAAATCAAGGGCATCTATAACAGTTCGTGCAGACATAAGGCGCGCATGATATATTTTTTATGCTTGAGAGTCAAAAACCATACTATAACGACCATTGAAAACACAACATCTCACTCAAAAACTTGTCCTAGGGTCAAGTTCATCATATCGCTACGAGTTACTTTTGCGCTTGCAAATTCCTTTTGAAGTTTCTAGCCCGGATATTGATGAAACATCCTTATCCGGCGAATTGCCAGAAGCTACTGCTTGTCGTTTAGCTGAGAATAAAGCACGTGCAGTCGCTGCTGTGTACCCAAACGCACTTATTATAGGAGCTGATCAAATGGCGTCTCTAAGTGGATCCCAAATTGGCAAGCCATTTAATCATGAGAACGCAACTAAGCAGTTATATTTTATGCGTGGAAAAGAAGTAATCTTTCATACAGCATTGAGCCTTTTCAACAGTCACAGCGGCAGAATGCAGTCTCGGCTTATCTCTTCTCTTGTCAAATTTCGTGAATTAAGTGATCGACAGGTTTCAAACTACTTAGCCAAAGAACAGCCGTATCACTGTACAGGCAGCGCAAAGTACGAAGGGTTGGGTATCGCACTAATTGAACGTATGGAAAGCGATGATCCAAACGCCCTGATTGGATTGCCATTAATAGCGTTGGTAGAGATGTTAGCACATGAAGGTGTTGAAGTAGTATGAACTTGTGTTCCCTCCATCTTCACTTGATTAATGTAATTTGTTATCGTAGCCCCCATCCGTTTCCGGCGCTGATCAAAGCGTTTGTAGACGCTGACCCTAAGCGATCGGCGAAACGTTCAGCAAAACTTTCTTTTGTGGTGTAGTCTACGATATCTTCTGCTTTTATAATTTCACGTGCAACATAATCTGCGCTTCCTAGAGCATCCGTAAGTCCAAGTTCTATGCTCTTTTGACCGGTCCAAACAATGCCACTGAAGATTTCAGGATCGTTTCTCAAGCGCTTGCCTCTACCTTGTTGTACCACCTGGATAAATTGCTGATGTATGTTGTTCAACATTTCTTTGGCGTATTCCTGTTGCTGTGGATTGGATGGTGAGAAGGCATCAAGAAACCCTTTGTTTTCACCCGCCGTGAGTAATCGTCGTTCGATGCCGAGTTTTTCCATTGTTCCGGTGAAGCCAAACCCATTCATTAGTACACCGATGGAGCCTACTATACTAGCCTTATCCACGTAAATTTTGTCTGCAGCTGCGGCAACGTAATAGCCACCTGAGGCACAGATGTCTTCAATTACTGCGTAAAGCGGGATATCTGGATATTCAGCACGCAACCGTCGAATTTCATCATTAATATAGCCTGCTTGTACTGGGCTACCACCCGGACTGTTGATACGCAAAATTACTCCCTGCGTATTTTTGTCCTTGAATGCTTTCTGCAGCCCTGTGTTTACGTTGTCTGCGCTACTAATGCTATTAGCAGAAATCTCTCCACGGAGTTCGACAAGAGCAGTGTGCTTGCCGGACATAGCTACACCATTGTCACGGAACCAACCTAATCCAATAAATAAAAGAATGAATAAATATAGGAAGGCAAGTGACTTGAAAAGTATGCTCCAACGGCGTGCTCGGCGTTGCTCATTAATAGAGGAAAATGCTAATTTCTCCAGTGTTTTTTTTTCCCAACCTTCGTTTCGGTCTTCTGAGTCAAGCATGATTTCTGAAATCCTTTTCAAATAATATTGTCGTTGTGTTCTTCTTGTCTTAAGCGTTTTAGGTTACTTTTCTCTTTGTATGGTCCGCCTGTGCAGACACCATCTTCAGGTACAAAAGTAGTGCCGTAAGCCTAACAAATCAAGCAAATCCCTGAACGATAAAAATTCTCTTTTAATTAGATATTTGTATTTAACCAAGAGCGTAATTTCATCACGTTTTCAATACAGGCAAGTGGCATCAAAGTTTCAAGATTTTCTCTGGGATGAGCGCCATATGTTACTCCGACTCCAGAGACACTAGCGTTGCTCGCCATTTGTAAGTCATGAGTAGTGTCGCCGATCATCAAAGTCCGATCAGCTTCTACACCAAATTGCTCCATCAATTCTAGCAGCATTGCTGGATGGGGTTTCGAAAAAGTTTCATCGGCGCAGCGGCTGGCGTGAAAATAATCCCCTAGTCCACTCGATATGAAAGCACGATTAAGTCCCGCACGACTTTTACCAGTAGCGACAGCCAATAGAAATTTTTCTGCATGCAACGTCTTAATAATCTCGAATATTCCTTCATAAAGTGATATTTTCTTGTCTTGTGCAAGATAGTGATATCGGTAACGGTCTGATAATAATGCAAGCTTTTGTGAAGGAAGATCTGGAAAAAGGTATTCTATAGCCTCTCTTAACCCTAGGCCAATAACATAACGAGCTTCTTCATTTGATGGTTCAGTCAACCCCATATCACGAGCAGCACCCTGTATCGAGAATACGATAGCATTTGCAGAGTCTGCCAATGTCCCATCCCAATCAAACACTAATAAATCAAACTTTTTGTGCATTAAAGAAATATTATTAATATAATAGGTTCAAAATCTACCCTGCCTGTGTTGTCAGGTTCGTTTTATTCAATTCACTCAAAAATTTCTGTAGATCATTCGCTAGCGGCGCTTCTATACGTAAGCTTGCACCGGTAATGGGGTGTGTTATTACGGTTACGCTGGCATGCAGAAACATACGCTTCAAAATAGGACCTTGTCCACTACGCCTATTTAGCTCTTTATTGAGTTGATAATCACCATATTTGTCGTCACCTACAATTGGAAATCCCAAATATGCAAGATGTACGCGGATTTGATGAGTGCGACCAGTTTTTAATTCTGCTTCCAATAAACTAAAATCCTGCCAAGCTTCTTGTAAAGTGAATACCGTGTGGGATGTTATGCTTCCCTTATTCCTTTTTTCATCTATAACTACTTCCACACGTCGTTCTCCCATCGTTGTAACATATTTATTTAATGCCAATCTCACGCTCTGTCTTTGATTGTGCCACTTACCTTTTACCAATACCAAGTAACGTTTCTCCATTTCTCTTTGACGGATCTGTTGGTGTAGTTCAACAAGTGCCGCACGTTTTTTGGCAAGTAGAAGTACACCTGATGTGCCTCTATCGAGACGATGAACCAGTTCTAAAAACTTCCAATTTGGATTCTGGGCTCGTAGCTGTTCTATTACACCAAAGCTTACATTGCTTCCACCGTGTACCGCCATGCCTGCAGGCTTATTAATCACCAAAAGGTATTCGTCTTGAAATAAAATATCGAATGGAGTGAATCTGGATTCAGTTATTGTAATTTTATTTAGTGAATTATCTTTCGTTTTTTTTACAGGTGGAATGCGCACCTTGTCACCTTCATGTAATCGATAGCTGACTTTCACACGTTTGCCATTGATTCGCACTTGGCCACTGCGTATATACCGGTAGATGTAGCTTCTGGGAACGCCTTTGAGACGTTTAATCAAGAAATTATCTATACGTTGGTCATTACTATCCTCATCAATGATTTCATTGATTACAGCATCCAGAGTAAATTCTTTGCCTAAATCCTTTTTTTTACCTATACTTACAAGTTCGGAGTTCAAGTTAGTCCTCTGTCCGGTGTGCAAAATGACACTGTTGATAGGATTTTAACAGAACGAGACTAAGAGCCGAGTCCGATACCTGGTTAATGTCGCTCACCAATAAAAGTAGTGATAATGATTTAATAGCGCGCCCAAAGCACATGCAGAGTTCAGTATCGTAGCGCCCACTTTATGGGTTAGCCATAATTGAAGTCTGACGGAAATTTAATTTCGAGTTCTGCTTAATTGAAAAGCAGTACCTATAGTGACAAGCCGGAGAATAGTAATCTATAAATGCAGCCCGACACTATGACAAAGTCGCCTGAATAAGAAATTCTCATTATATGAGTTGGATGCACCGACCATGTAAGGCTTGCTCGTCCGTGATCAGCGCGCGGGGGGAATATAATAATGAAACGCATGTTATTCAATGCGACACAGCCGGAAGAGCTTCGTGTCGCTATTGTTGATGGTCAGAAACTTATTGATCTTGACATTGAAACAGCCGGAAAAGAGCAGTACAAAGGTAACATCTACAAAGCAGTCGTTACACGTATCGAGCCGAGTCTTGAAGCTGTATTTGTAGATTATGGCGGTGAGCGTCACGGTTTTCTACCGTTCAAGGAAATATCTAGATCTTATCTCAAGGAAAATGCTGATCCTGCGCGTTCTCGCATTCAAGACGTGTTACGTGATGGTCAAGAACTTGTTGTTCAGGTAGACAAAGACGGCCGCGGCACGAAGGGCGCGGCACTTACTACTTATATTTCATTGGCTGGTCGTCACCTAGTATTAATGCCCAACAACCCGCGTGGAGGTGGAGTGTCTCGTCGTATTGAAGGCGAGGATCGTGCTGAGCTACGTGAAGTAATGTCGAACCTAGATATTCCACCAGGCATGAGTATTATTGCTCGGACTGCTGGCATAGGTCGGAGCGAAGAAGAGTTGCAGTGGGATCTAAATTATCTATTGCAACTTTGGCGTGCTATTGAGGATGCATCCAAGACTCAAAGTGGCG
>SPBV01000068.1 GCA_004525885.1 Nitrosomonadales bacterium | reverse complement strand
CCCGCTACATGTAGAACCCCACTAGCATCGCGATATACAGTAAGATTTGGTTGGTAAATCTTAATTTCACGAAAGCGCAATTCACCAAACAACAATGAACGCCACGAAGGAATACTCTCTAGTCTATTTAATTCCAATGCGGGGCTACCTTCTTTATCATGTACCTGTACTTTGCGTAGTATCAAATGAGGGTGTAAACCATCCCAATGTGCGCTAATTGAACCTATAGTTACACGCTGCCCAGCAGCCTGAGTAATAGCATAAGCAATATCATTACGGTAATGTTCAATGTCGGGTAGTAGCCAATAACGCAACATTAGATGTAATAAGCCAATAACAACTACTAAGATAAGCAGACACGACGCTAGAAATCGGAACAAAAGGCCGCTACGCTGTACAAGAGGTAAAATTGCTGACAAGTTCAATAAATTGTTCCAGTTTTGCTACCAGGAAGGTGCGCCCTACTCTGCCCGGACAGGAAAGATCAAAATATACTTTCAGGCCCTAGTCTGATTGATAAAATAGGGTATACCCAGAGTCAGATACGATAATACGTTTCTTTAAGTAGACTTCCAAACATATTATGTAGACACTAATAAAATACCCAGTTTAGAGAAATTTATTTTAACCCTGAATCCTCAATAATGCATCCAGCCAATAACTTCACTGAGAAGAGAATCCGTTCTAGCCTGACTTTTAGTCGCTATGCACAACGCATACTAGAAAGCGAACCCGAATTGTGGGAGGAAATTAAGCATAATATGCAACATGCTTTTCCAAAGGAGAAAATGCAAGCATATCTGAATACATATCCTCGTGCTACAACTGATAAGAGTGCTCTCCACAGTGCCCTTCGCAACTTACGGAAACGTGTAATGCTACACTTGGTAGTTCGGGATCTCAGTGGTTTAGCAGATCTTTCCGAGGTTATAACGAGCATGACTAATTTAGCCGAAATTACTATTTGTTTTTCGCTAGAACGTCATCAAACATGGCTTTCCAATCCTGAATGCTATGGCACCCCTAAGGGAAGCACATCTGGAGGAAATCAGGAAATGCTAGTGATCGCAATGGGCAAACTCGGTGGCGGTGAGCTTAATGTGTCATCAGATATTGATTTGATATTCCTCTATCCAGAAGATGGCGAAACAAGCGGAGAACGGTCTATTTCCAACAATGATTTTTTTGCACGTCTAGGACGCAAACTAATTGCGAGTCTCAATGAGATTACCGCTGATGGATACGTATTCCGTGTTGACATGCGTCTGCGTCCCTACGGTGAAAATGGCCCCTTAGTAATGAGCTTCGCTATGCTAGAAGAATATCTAGTTACTCAAGGACGCGAATGGGAACGTTATGCTTGGATCAAAAGTCGAGTAATAACGGGCTCATGCACAATAAAATCGACACTTATAAAAATAGTACAACCTTTTATATTTCGAAAATATCTGGACTACGGTGCCTACGAATCTATGCGTAGCATGCACTCGCAAATTCGCCAGGAGGTTGGCCGCCGCGAGATGCACGATGATGTCAAACTTGGACCAGGTGGTATTCGAGAAATTGAATTCATCGCCCAAGTGTTTCAGTTAATCCGTGGTGGTCGTAATACAGAGCTACGTATCCGCCCAACACTTGCTATTTTAGAACGGTTACATGAGAGAGGGCAATTAACAAAAAAGGCAGTTGTAGAACTCACGAATGCCTATAGTTTTCTGCGTAATCTGGAACACCGCTTACAGTATCTCGATGACCAGCAAACACAAACATTGCCAAGGGACTCAGCAGACCAAGTCTTAATTGCAACTGCAATGGGCTTCCCAGATTACGATTGCTTTCTACAAGAACTGGATATTCATCGAATCAATGTAACCCGCCACTTTGAGAAAGTTTTTACTAATCCGAATAAATTAGAGACTCAGAATACCCTTGCATGGCTGTGGAAGGAACAAACCAAAAATGAAAATGAAAATGAAAATGAGGCTATAGCTACAGTTGCACGATTAGGTAGCATGGGATTCTCTAATCCAGATAAAATCCTTGTTTATTTACAAAAGTTCCGCAACGGTACTCTCTATCGACAACTACCAGATTCGAGTCGGCAGAAAATCAATGTGTTGATTCCCATCCTGATTGAAGTTGCTGTTAAATTTCCACCTGTTGACACCACCCTGGAACGCATATTACAACTACTCGAAAGTGTGAGTCGACGCGCCTCTTACCTCTCGTTACTGCTGGAACATCCTCAGGCTCTAGAACGGATAGCCAAATTAGCTAGTGTCAGTCAATGGGCCTGCGAATATTTAACACAACATCCAATTCTACTGGACGAATTACTTAATGTGGCCAACCCACACAGCAAACTAGACTGGTCCATATCTAGAGCCGAATTAGAGCAACAATTAAAAAATACTAATACCATTGATGAAGATGATATAGAGCATCAAATGGATGTTCTGCGACATTTTCATCATTCCAAAGTATTTCAATTACTGGCCAAAGATTTGGAAGGGTTATTACCTCTGGAAATATTGAGTGATCATTTGACTAGTCTCGCTGATCTAATACTTGATAAGGTCTTACACTTGGCTTGGTCAGGGTTAAGAAAAAAATACCGGGATAATCCTGCTTTCGCCGTTATTGGCTACGGTAAACTAGGTGGAAAAGAACTGGGTTATGCATCCGATCTTGATATCATTTTTCTTTATGAAGACTCTCATCTCGACGCATCGGAAATTTATGCAAAACTGGGTCTGCGTATCAATTCCTGGCTTACCAGTTACACCTCAGCTGGGCTACTGTATAAAACAGATTTACGTTTACGTCCCAATGGTATAAGTGGTTTGCTAGTAAGTTCTATCGAAGCTTTCCGACAATATCAGAAACAACATGCTTGGGTATGGGAACATCAGGCATTAACTCGTGCGCGCTTCGTAGCAGGGAGCCGCCATGTGGGCGAGTCCTTTGAACACATCCGTAAGGAAGTTTTATGTCATCGACGTGATTTGGCAAAGCTTAAAGCTGAGATCCTAATCATGCGACAGAAAATGCTGGGTAGTCATCCTAATCCAACTCAGCTATTTGATATCAAACATGACCGCGGAGGAATTATTGATGTTGAATTTATAGTGCAGTATCTGGTTCTTGGCCATGCATGCAAACATCCGGAACTAACGAATAATATTGGTAACATTGCATTGCTTAAACTCGCTGGGAAACTTGAACTAATTCCTATGACAGATGCTGAAGCAACACTAGAAGCCTACCGTGAATTCAGGCGCATACAACACCGACTAAGATTAAATTCCAATTCGACCCAATCAAACACACAATCCAAACAAAATGGACAACAAAAATTCGCTCGAATTAAGGCAAGTCATCTAAATAAAGCTCGTACAACAGTACTGCAATTATGGGGAAAGATATTTGATGTGTAGTACCATCTAAAATAAAAACTTACGTTGCTACCTTCTGCCCTTCGAGCCAATAAATCGTTATCTCTCCTTTACCCTTGGCTGTTACCTTGTGTGGGCCGTCAAATTGATAGCGATTGCGTAGTCGGTTATAGGTAGTAATATCCACTTGAATTTTTCCCGAAGTACCGTAAGTGGATAAACGACTAGCGATATTTACTGTATCACCCCACAAATCATATACGAGACGCTTGGTGCCAATGACACCACCCACTAGTGGCCCAGTACTGATACCAACGTGAATACCTAAATTGTACTTTATGAATTCTGGTTTTTTTGTAATTAGCTCTATCATCTCTAAAGTCATGTCAGCCATAGAAGCAACATAGTCAGAATGCACATTATTTAGCCCCCCTGCCGCCATGTATGCATCACCCATGGTCTTGATTTTCTCCAAACCGTACTTTTCGACCAAAGCGTCAAAACTAGAAAATACGTTATTCAGCAAAGTTACCATCTGCTGTGGAGACATTTCCTCAGTTAGACGTGTAAAATTTATGATATCAATGAATGCCACCGTTATGTCGGCATGACCATCTGCAATCGTAGTGGACTCCTGTTTCAATCGCTTCGTTATGTGTGCTGGTAACATGTTAAGTAATAGGCGCTCGGATTTCTGCTGTTCCAAGAGCAGTAAAGAATGCTCTTCATCTAAGCTTTTTTTAATGATAGCTTGATCTCGTACAAAATACCGTACCAGCATAAAGATAATGGTGGAAACAACAACAAAATTGAGACTAAAGAATACGGCTATGGTCTTCAGCGGCACCCCGCTCTCTATACCAGTCATCAAGTAGTAATCGAAAAAACCAGATAGCGCATTAAGAATAATGTAAGCGGTGAACCAGGGAACTGACGCGCGGTAGCCATAAAGAAACATCGCCCCCAATGGAGCCAGGAATGCCCAAAGTGCCACGCCACTAGAAGTGACATAATTACCTATGCTCCATTGCATAACAAATGGAGCAAATAGAAATAGGCTCAATTGGATAATACGAAAAACATTAAAGTTACGAGTTGCAAGAAAAAACGCAAGAGATAAAACAGAAATGACTTGATAACATAGAGGCACCGTCGTAGAAAATTCAATGCCCATGGCCCAGTAAATAGCTAACCACCCTACAACACCAATGTTCATCAACCCACAAGTAAGAATCAATAGATCCTTCTTAAGCTTTGTTTCTTCTGTGTCGGATGATACGTAGGCCCGCGTTTCTAAGGCCTTACCTAATCCTCTACTTTCACTACCCATTAATTTCTCCGAATGCTGCGGTCGAAAAGAACGATTTAAGTTACTATATACGTTTTTACAATAAACGTGCCACCGATAATATTAGAATGGTATTTTAGCCACAACCATAAAGTGTATATTGTGATGGGTTTATTCCTATCAGTTTATCTATATGCACTACGACAACCTCTGCGCAAACTTTAGTCTATCTCTGAAACATTAAATTCAAGATCATATAGATAGGGTTTTTTGTTATTTGGATAATATGTAAAAATCAAGCTGGATCCTGTTAACTTTCCATGTTCTCATTCCCATATAAAAAATGGGTTAGAATGTATCTTTAAAAAAACTTTTGGAGGCTCCTTAATGTCCATGGCCGACAGAGATGGCATGATTTGGTACGATGGTGAAATGGTTCCTTGGCGCAATGCCACAACGCATGTACTTACTCACACCCTGCACTATGGTATGGGAGTATTCGAGGGTGTACGTGCCTACCAGACAAGCCAAGGCACTGCTATCTTTCGTCTTTTGGAGCACACTGACAGACTATTCAATTCAGCTCACATTTTCATGATGAAAATACCATACGATAAAACCACATTAATAGAGGCTCAACTTGAAGTGGTAAAACAGAATAGACTGGAATCATGCTACATTCGTCCTATTGTCTTCTATGGTTCCGAGGACATGGGAATTTCTGCAAAAAAACTCTCGGTACATGTGGCTGTCGCAGCTTGGCCATGGGGTACATATCTTGGTATAGATGCCCTTGAGAAAGGTATTCGGGTCAAAACCTCGTCGTTCACTCGACACCACGTCAATGTTAATATGTGCCGAGCTAAATCAGTTACTACGTATGCCAACTCGATACTTGCTCATCAAGAAGTGGCTCACGATGGTTACGATGAAGCACTGCTCTTAGATGTGAATGGCTATGTCGCAGAAGGATCAGGTGAAAATATTTTTATTATCAATCACGATAAAATATACACTCCTGACATGACTTCTTGTTTGGAAGGGATTACTCGCGCCTCTATCATCGAACTTGCCGAAGAGATCGGTATTCCAGTAATCGAAAAACGCATAACCCGTGACGAGGTTTATTGTGCCAATGAAGCCTTTTTCACAGGCACTGCTGCAGAAGTCACACCTATTCGTGAGCTTGATAATCGTATCATTGGTAGTGGCAAACGCGGTCCAATTACAACCAGATTACAGACTATGTTTTTTGACTGTGTACAAGGAAAATCTAGCAATCATGCCAATTGGCTTACATACATTTGATTAGGCCTAGTGGATTAATTATGCAGAATCTCACCATCGATAATAAGCAATGTCGGATAGAAATTACTGTGGAGGATCTACCTCTACACTGCCCGACACCGTCAATGATGTTGTGGAACTCACATCCTCGTGTATTTCTTCCAATCGAAGATACTGGCGAAGCTTTATGCCCCTATTGCGGCACACTTTATGCCATCAAAGGAAAAGTATCGAAGAAACATCCATAGTCTATTTACTCGTATTTATGAACTGCATTAAATAAAGAAATCAGTGCTTCTAACAGAGGCACTCGTACAAATCTCGATACCACAGTATTTAAATTTTGAATATTACAGATTCTACTATGAACAAACTTCCTCATGAAATTTTTAAAGCCTACGACATACGCGGTATTGTTGGCAAAACCTTAACCACAGACATTATCAAAGCTATTGGCCACTCCATTGGCTCTGAAGCAAGAGCTCGTGGCCTTACATCAATAGCAATAGGACGTGACGGCAGACTTTCCGGCTTGGAACTATCACAAGCTCTTGCAGAAGGCTTGCAGGTCAGCGGTATTAACGTAATAGATGTAGGAATGGTTGCCACACCAATGCTCTATCTAGCAGCCCACGAGTTATGTGGTTACTCTGGTGTAATGGTTACTGGTAGTCACAATCCGCCAGATTACAATGGACTTAAAATTGTGCTAAATGGTGAAACATTAGCGGCTGAATCGATTCAAAATTTACGTGAACGGATTGAGAAGAATGACTTAGTTAGTGGTAATGGTAATTACAGCAAACAAGACATAGCCGAAATGTATCTAAAACGTATTACCGATGATATCGCACTGCAGCGCCCGATGAAAATTATCGTTGACTGCGGCAATGGCGTGGCTGGTGCTTTTGCGCCAACTCTATACCGAAGACTTGGATGTGAAGTCATTGAGATCTTTTGTGATGTAGATGGAACTTTTCCCAATCATCACCCCGACCCATCAGTTCCTGGAAACCTACGGGATGTAATCCATGCACTCAACACAACCGATGCAGAAATAGGGCTTGCCTTTGACGGCGATGGCGATCGTTTAGGCATTGTTACGAAAAACGGTAACATTATTTATCCAGATCGCCAGTTAATGTTATTTGCTGCCGATGTCCTATCAAGAAACCCTGGTGGACAAATCATTTTTGATGTGAAATGTACACGTAACTTAGCGCCATGGATTGAGCGTCACGGTGGTAAACCGATAATGTGGAAAACTGGTCATTCATTTATAAAAGGTAAGCTGAAAGAAACTGGCGCCCTATTGGCAGGCGAAATGAGTGGGCATATTTTTTTCAAAGAACGCTGGTATGGATTTGACGATGGCCTTTATGCAGGTGCACGTTTACTAGAATTACTTAGCCGTCAAGAAGACAGTAGTGCTACTTTAAATTCGATTCCAGATACAATCAATACGCCAGAGCTACAAATTAAGCTTAAGGAAGGTGAAAATTATGCACTGGTCGCTCAGCTACAGAAAACCGCACGCTTTGATAACTCGGAACGAGTAATAACGATTGATGGGATACGGGTAGAATATAAAGATGGGTTTGGCCTAGCGCGATCCTCCAATACTACACCAGTGGTTGTACTGCGATTTGAGGCAGATGATGAGATAGCATTAAAACGGATCCAAGACGATTTCCGTAAAGCTATCCTGCAAGCTAAACCAAATGCAACGTTACCGTTTTAATAAACTGATACAGTATTACATATTAATAAATATGATTACGTACTGAATTAATTCAATAAAATTGAACGACGATATAAAAATCAAGGTTCTTTTTATCTGCATGGGAAATATTTGTCGTTCACCCACAGCAGAAGTGGTATTTAGACACCAAGTTAAAGTTGCAGGTTTTGAGAAAATAATTCTCATAGATTCTGCTGGTACTCATGATTTTCATACTGGTGAACGTCCAGATGGAAGAGCACAGAATACAGCGGAACAACATGGCTATGATATGAAAGGATTAATTGCTCGCCAACTCCATGCAAATGATTTCAACACTTTTCACCATATTCTAGCGATGGATAAGCAGAATTTCGCCATACTCAATAAGCTCTGCCCACCAAAGCAAAAATATAAACTCGGAATGCTAATGCAGTATAGTAAGAAATTTCCCGAATACGAAGAAGTGCCTGATCCCTATTTTGGTGGCCATCTGGGTTTTGAAGAAGTATTGAATATGATAGAAGATGCGGGGCAAGAGTTTCTTCACCACATTTGTAAAAAGAGCTAAAAAATCTGCATATGTGACCAGACAAAGACCAATTTTGTCTAAATATAAAGCAGGAATGGAACCACTGCTTTATATTTTCTTAATTCTGATTATTTCTTCATTTGTGTGTCTCAATTTGCACTAATGGCTCATGCTCTGCTGCCGGCGTTTTACTAGATTTTGCTCTCCGCTGCTTTGGCAACACTGAATCTTCATCCCTGGCATCACCCATAGTTGTTCTTTTTTCTTGTTTTGTCTCGATCATGATTAACTCACTTACGGTCACACCCTGTGATTTAGCATCACGTGGGATTAGAGTCCGCGGAATTCCTTTGGACTCAGATTCGGATGACACTTCTGATTTTTCTACTTCTGCCACTGGAGCAGACATAACCAAAGAAATTATTGACTCTTTAATGGGTTTTCCTATGCCTGGTAATTTTTCCGCATCTGATATAACTTGAGATACGTCTGATCCCGTCTCAGGAGCAATTCTATCCGTATGTATAGTAGCTACGTTAACGGGGAGTATAAGCTCAAATTCTGCGGGCTTCGTTGCAGCTTTTTGATGGGATGAAGAATGCATGGATACTTCATTAGAAATTTGTTCTGATGCAGTATCTACATGAATCCGTTCTGCTTCCTCGTTAGATATAACTGCAGGTTGCGCTGGCTGACTGTCTCGTTCAGGAGTTTG
>SPBV01000041.1 GCA_004525885.1 Nitrosomonadales bacterium | reverse complement strand
TTCAGCCTGTAAACCGTCAGTTAGTAACGATAAATCTACACCCTTCAACCCGCGTTTGTGTGAAGTATTCGTAATTGCACTCAGCTGATCCTCGAAAATAGATTTCGAGTCATATAATAAGCGTCCAATTAAGGTGCTCTTACCATCGTCTACACTGCCGGCTGTAATGAAACGTAATAGCTCAGTGTGATCAAACGAAAGTTTCTCACTTCCTGCCATTTATTATCCCTTAAAAATTTGAATCGCTGAGGAAATTTCTCTAACTTCCCTTCACTAATACTCACTTCAAAAATATCCCTCTTTCTTACGCAACTCCATAGACGCATCTGATGTTTGATCATCCATACGAGTAGCACCACGTTCAGTAATATGTGTAATAGCTGTTTCTGTAATAATTTCCTCAACGTTAACTGCCTCAGATTCTACCGGGCAAGTACAACTCATATCTCCTACAGTACGAAAACGAACCATAAGATTCTCTGGTTGTTCGCCATCCTTAGGTTGAACAAGGCGGGACAAAGGTAGTAAACCATTTCCACGCCGAATCACATCACGTCTATGCGCAAAATAAATATGTGGCACCTCCAACCGCTCTCGCGCAATATATTCCCATACATCAAGCTCGGTCCAGTTGCTGATCGGAAACACACGAATATTTTCCCCTGCATGTACTCTTGTATTGTAGATATCCCATAGTTCTGGCCGTTGATTCTTTGGATCCCATTGACCAAATTCGTCACGGAAAGAAAATATACGTTCCTTTGCTCGAGCCTTTTCTTCATCGCGTCGTGCACCACCGATGCAAGCATCAAGATGGAGTTCTGCAATTGCATCTAGTAGCGTCACCGATTGAAACGCATTACGGCTCTGATTCTCTGAACGCAACACCACTCTACCCTGTCGAATAGAATCTTCCATACTCCTTACAAGTAAACGCTCCCCTAATTCCTTGGCTCTCTTATCACGAAACTCAATTACTTCTGGAAAATTATGTTCAGTATCTATATGCAATAACGGGAATGGGAAACGGCCCGGACGAAACGCTTTTTCTGCAAGTCTCAATAGCACAATAGAATCCTTGCCACCAGAAAATAGTAATGCTGGATTAGCGCATTCCGCCGCTACTTCACGCAAAATATGGATCGATTCACTCTCTAGAACATCTAAATGGCTTAGCTGATCTGCTGTTCGGCGCTTAATAATTATTGGTTCAATTTTCATCACAATACCTGGAACAGGGGTAATAAAATCTTGTATATCGTTCAATATTATATCCATTTGCTAATTCTCATAAATTATCAAATAAATTTATATTATTTATATTTTTTAAGATGTAGGCCGCACTCCTTAGTTTCAGGATTTTCCCACCACCAGCGCCCAGCACGAACATCCTCACCGGGCGTAATAGCACGAGTGCATGGCGCGCAACCGATACTGGTATAGCCTTTATCATGCAACGTATTGTACGGAACATTAAATTTCTTAATATATGCCCATATATCAGGCAGGCTCCAATTTAATAGTGGGCTAATTTTTTGTAGTCCATTATCTGCATCAAACTCTGATTCTTCCAAATCTTTTCTAGTTAGGGCTTGATCACGTCGTAATCCTGTAATCCATGCTCGATTACCGCTTAACGCACGTCCCAATGGTTCAACTTTTCGCATATAACAGCAAGCCTTTCGCAGATTTATGCTGTCATAAAATCCATTGGGTCCATTTTGAGCAACATATTTTTCTACGGCAGCAGACTCAGGAAAATACAGCTTAATGTGAACGTGATAGCGGTCTTCCACTTTTTTCATCAGACTATAAGTTTCTTCAGGAAGACGAGCGGTATCTAGAGTAAACATAGAAATATTCGGGAAGTGCTGTCCAATCAAGTCAGTCAATACCATATCCTCTGCACCAAAGCTATTCGCAAAAACAACTGGGGCATATTCTTCACTTATTGAACCTAACAGCGCCTTCACTTCTTTGATCATGTGATTTAAACTCATGCGCCCTCTAGACTTAAGGTTTATTGAAATCTACTGTCCCATATTAGCTGGCTGCTGAGTCTTCTGAAACTGTAATAGACTAGCTGTACCTGTCTGTGGCAATGCTCCTGTCAGATCAAGTTGATGGTCAAAGCTGAGACAAAATTCTGCAGCTTCTAACGTCCACCCATCTAGCTCTACAAACCATTCATTTAGTAAAGCATCGTTCAGTTCCTCAGTTGGGCATTTAAAATACTCTGAAAACTTAATTAACTGTTCAGATAGATACGGTTTAGTGGGCAATACACGCCTAAGTTCTTCTGCTTGTTCCTTCAAGTTATCTTGCTTCAAACCACCAGATAATTCTGTCACGCCCTGGCTAATTAAAAGAGCAATTTCCTCGGCGCATTTAATAGAATCCTCGAATTTTCGTTGAAATTTAAGCGCATCCCGATAGTTCCGCTCATGCGCTGCTTCAAAAAAACTTGAGCCAATTTTTACCTGACTCACTCCTGCACACTCTCCGCCACCTAGTTGCAGAACTTTAAAGTCACTTTCTTTTCCATGATCACGTAAAACTAATGCTAACTCTTCAGGCTTAACCTCAGTTAAATTTTTCAGTAACTCGGTGAAATAATCTTTACCAACCCGCCGTACCCAGGAGAAAAACGTTTCGCCAGACTCACAGTTAGAGGTGTAAGCTGTTTGTACCTGCTTCACCGCATCTTCAATACGTGCAGCAGGAACCGACGGAGCCTTTATTGCCAATGCCCCGCGTGCCATGCCGTTTCCTCCAAGATACATCTGATAATGTGGCACTAATTTACCATGCATGCGCTTGCCTTCTCCGTAGATACCGATATCGCCAGTCTCTGGCTGGGCACAACCGTTATGACATCCAGAAACACGAATTTTTAAGTCGTGTTTACCACCACTTAATTTTGGTCCAAGAACTGTGCTTGAAGTTATTCCTAAACGACAAGTCGAAGTGCCAGGACAAGCCACTACATCATCACCCACTTGTGGCTCACCCAAACCTAATGTTGACACAGCAGAGCGTATATTATCGATTCTAATTTTTGCCACATTAGTCAGAATCATATTTTGATCCTGGGTTACACGAATTTCATTTAATTCAAAAGTTTCAACAATCTTGGCAAGGCCTCGTAGTTGTGCCGCATTTAAATTACCCATTGGAACGCTGATAGGAAAAGCATAAAAACCAACCTGTTTCTGCTCGAACAAATGACGTGGCGCACCGATCCCTGGAACCTCGCTGTCATTACCAGCACTCCATTCGCTTTTGGGAAATTCCTGTTTTGCCAGTGCCGCTTTGGTACGTACTAACTCCTCATGATATTTTTCGATAAACCCTTCTGGACCAAACTTATCAACTAAAAATTTAATTCTTGCTTTAGCACGTTTAACCCGGTCTGAATATCGATTATGCAATGAGATAATTGCTTCCATCACTAATAACAAATCTTTCTCTTCAATAAATTCTTCAACTACGATAGCTTCATGTGGCTTATGTCCAAGACCACCTCCAGCCAAGACTTTAAAACCAAAACGCGCACCATTACGCACCGCAATAATACCCATATCATGCATCATTCCTTGGGCACAATCAGATTCACAAGCTGAGAAACTAATTTTGAACTTGCGAGGCATTTGCTGAGTTAGTGGATTACGTAGAAAATGTTGGACTGCCCCATCAAGATGCCTATTTACATCAACATGTTGACGTGGACACACACCAGACAGAGGGCATGCAGTAACATTACGTATAGTGTTACCGCAAGCTTCGCGTGTCGTCAATCCTGCTGTGGCTAAATGCCGCAGTACATTCGGTGTATGTTCAAGCGGAACATAATGCATCTGTATATCCTGACGAGTAGTGATATGTACAACATCATGTTGCGCATACTTTTCTAACATGTCTGCTATCCCCGTCAATTGTGTCGAATTCAAACGGCCGCCGGGAAGCTTGATACGCACCATATTGACCCCTTCCTGACGCTGGCCATAAATACCCATTTGCAAGCGAGCAGCTGTAAAGCGATCGACATCCATGCTCTGGCTCTGATAGTCCTGTAGCGATTTATCAAATAAATTTATTTCTTCATCGCTAGCAAGATTTGTTAACTCATCCATCTGACTCCTCCACAATTTATTACCATATTAATCTTCCACCAATAACGACAAGAATAGTTGCTAATACTGGTCGCAATATTCGCTCTGGTATCTGTCCACCAATATGACTCCCCAAGTAAATCCCTGGCAAAGACCCTAATAGTAAGCTACCAAGTAATCCAAAATCTACTGTTCCTAGATAAGCATGCCCCGCTCCCGCTATTAAAGTAAGCGGAACCGCATGAGCTATGTCACTACCCACTAAAGTTATGGCAGAAGAACGTGGATACAAAACAATAAGTGCCACCATACCCAATGCTCCGGCACCAACAGATGTTATGGTTACTAAGATTCCTAGAATAGCACCTGTTGCAATCGTTGCCGCTACTATGTGCCGATCTCGCCATGCTGCCATAAAGCCAAAACGGGAACGCCCCAAATGCGCTAATTGATGGCGAAACAATAAAGCTATCGCGGTCAGAATTAACGCTACTCCTAGCGTGCTAGTAATCAAACCTGAAAAAATTTGACTTTCTACTCCTAGCGCATTCAACCCCAGCACAGTCACTAATGCGGCAGGCAAGCTACCTATTGCCAGCCGTTTTACCAGAACCCAGTCTACTGTACCACGACGAGCATGTACCCACACCCCACCAGCTTTCGTCAAAGAAGCATACAGCAAGTCCGTACCTACAGCAGTAGCTGGGGAAATACCGAACCCTAGTATCAATAGAGGAGTCATGAGCGAGCCCCCGCCTACTCCGGTGAGCCCTACAATAAATCCAACTAATAAGCCAGATAAAGTGTACCCCCATTCCATACTGTTTATCCTGTATTTTGAAGGCAGAATTTTAACAATAAGTTAATATATTATGAAATAATATTAAATTAGACAGTTATAATTATAAGTTATAAGATATGTTGGGATAAAATCGATGAAATTACAACAATTACGTTATTTGTGTGAAGTGGCAAATCAAGACCTAAATTTGTCCAAAGCCGCTAAAAAACTACATACCTCTCAACCAGGAATAAGTAAACAAATTCAACTATTGGAAGAAGAGCTTGGGGTAGAGATTTTTATACGCCATGGTAAACGCGTGGTTAATATTACGCCCCCAGGACAAACTATACTTGAAATAGCTAAAAGAATGCTTAGAGAGGCAAATAACTTGAAGTGGGTAGGCCAAGAATTCACCAATAAAAATACTGGTTCTTTAACTGTTGCCACTACTCATACTCAGGCACGATATGCGCTGCCTCCTACAGTCAGTAAATTTACTTCTCGCTATCCCAAAGTAAAGCTAACCATACGCCAGGGTAACCCAACCCAAATAGCAGAGTTAGTCACCTCTGGAGAAGCAGATGTTGCTATTGCCACTGAAGCCATCGAGTTCTTTCATGAATTAGTGATGCTCCCATGCTATCAATGGAATCGCTGTATCATTACTCCGCCTAAACATCCATTACTTGAACTCAATAAAATTACACTTGAAGCTATTGCAAGATACCCCATCGTTACCTATGATTTTGCGTTCACTGGCCGATCAAAAATTAATCAGGCGTTTGAAGCCAAGGACTTAGTTCCAAATATAGTATTGACTGCTTTAGATGCTGATGTAATTAAGACTTATGTAGAGCTAGGATTAGGTATTGGAATCGTGGCACAAATGGCGTTTGATCCAAATCGGGATAAACATTTAAGATCCATAGATGCAACCCACCTATTCGAATCAAGTACTACACGAATTGGCATCAGACGAAACAGTTATCTACGTAGTTATGTCCTCGATTTTATCGAGATGTTTGCTCCCCACCTTGATCGAACTACTGTTAAAAACGCCATGGATAAAAATTTGTAGCGTAATCAATAAAAACTTCAAATAGAATTCAAGTTACTTTCGGCCTACTTACTAAGCACTACAATACTCTGTACAGCATATGGCACCTCGGAACTGTATAATTACAAATACACTCTTTAACTACTCTTTAGATCCGTGATCAAACTCCTACCTGACCTAGTTATCAACCAAATTTCTGCTGGTGAGGTAGTGGAGCGTCCAGCCTCGGCACTTAAAGAAATACTCGAGAACAGTGTAGATGCCGGTGCTTTGGAGATCAAAGTACATCTTGTCCAAGGCGGAATTAAATTGATCCGAGTAGCTGATAATGGCACCGGCATTTCAAAGAATGACCTACCTCTTGCCCTTACACCCCATGCTACCAGCAAGATTGAAACGCTAGAAGACTTGCAGAAAGTTGTTAGCCTTGGATTCCGTGGAGAAGCGCTAGCAAGTATCGCGTCAGTTTCTCATTTAATATTAGCAAGCCGTAAATTAGGAGAGAATCACGCATGGCAAATACAAGTAAAAGGGGGTCAGCCCTCACTACCAGAACCCACGTCGCTCATCGCTGGAGTCACGGTTGAAGTACATGACCTCTACTTCAATACTCCTGCTCGGCGTAAATTCCTAAAAACTGAAGCTACAGAATTTACACATTGTGAGGAGACATTCAAGCGCATTGCATTATCATGTCCTGATATTAGCTTTACGCTACAGCATAATGGAAAAACTCGTATTCATTTGCGGTCGACAGACGCAACGCAACGTATTACAGAATTATTAGGCGAGGAATTTGGGCGGGCCTCAGTGCTTCTGAACGAACAAGCAGCAGATATGCGACTATATGGCACTATAGCATTACCTACCTATTCAAAATCTTCTCGAAACTCACAGTATTTCTTTGTAAACGGTCGTTTTGTACGCGACAAGCTAATTACTCATGCGCTTCGCGAAGCCTATCGTGATGTGCTACATCTAGACCGACACCCAACCTATGTATTATTCCTCGACATGAATCCGGAGGGGTTGGACGTTAATGTACACCCTGCCAAAACTGAAATCCGATTTCGTGATTCACGCGCACTGCATCAGTTTATTTTTCACACAATTAGCAAGTCATTGGCATTACCACACCGGGAGTCAGTTACAAATAATTCCAAGTCAATTATGAAAGGAAAAGTTGTCTCTTCCTCTGCCTATATAAAGCAAAATACTATACAGCTTAGGAAGGAAACTCAATCTCCATTTTTTTATCAAAATTTGTTTAGTCCAGGAGTGAGGCCACAGATACCTGCAACAGCTACGATCACTGAACAAGTACAAGAAGAAATTCCGCCGCTGGGGTTTGCTCTAGGACAACTCAAGGGCATATACATCCTAGCGCAGAATAATCAAGGCTTGATCATTGTCGATATGCACGCGGCACACGAGCGTGTGGCATATGAAAAACTTAAATCCTCTCTTGATAATCATACGCTCTCTATGCAACCTCTACTTATTCCCGTGACATTCCAGGGAGATGGATTAGATGTTGTCACCGCAGAAGAGAACAAGGGGGTTTTAAGTGAGCTGGGTTTTGAAATTGCCATTCTTTCTCCCACTACGCTAGCTGTGCGCGCAGTGCCAACTATGCTCAAGGACACAGATGTAGTGAAACTAGCTCGTGACGTCCTGAGTGAGTTACGTGAATTCGACGTTAGCCAGTTATTAGCGGGTAAGCGTAATAAACTTCTCTCAAGTATGGCTTGCCATAATGCAGTTCGCGCAAATCGTATGCTGAGTATATCGGAAATGAATGCGCTACTACGTGAAATGGAAGCAACTGAACGCTCGGGTCAATGTAATCACGGCAGGCCAACGTGGTTTGAGATCAGCCTTGCCAACCTTGATAAAATGTTCATGCGCGGAAAGTAGCTTGGTTTTTATTGCTAGTTTAAACTGACCAGAAAAATACTAAACTTATAGATTGCGTTGATTAAAATACAAGCTGTACAAACGTGCCTTATACTATGTCGTCAGATTAAAATATGAACTGCCGAGATTCAGGTTATTTCCTTAATCAGTCTTAAAACTTCTGTTGCGTGATTGTACGCATTTACACCATATAGTGCATGATGCAATACACCATACTTGTCAATAATAAAAGTGGAGCGCAAAATACCGATCTTTGTTTTTCCGTTTATCTCCTTCTCCTGTAAAACGTCATACTTCTTACATGCCTCACTTTCACTATCTGATAATAAACGTACAGTAATACCATGTTTGTCACGAAAAGTGCCATGGCTCAAACAGTCGTCGCGACTGACGCCTAAAACTACTGTATCAAGCTTTGCAAGCTTATCTTCTAAATCACTGAACTCCAAAGCCTGAGCTGTACATCCAGGAGTATCATCTTTTAAATAAAAATAAAGAACCAGATTACTTCTGCTCTTAAAGCTTGACAGACGAACCATCTCCATGTCGGCATCAGGTAAATTTATATCTGGTGCAAGCTCTCATGCTCGTAACATTTTTATCCTTTAACTAATTTCTTACAGTTAAGAAATATGATAATCACCATGCTTACTAAAATAATTTAGTGGCGATTCTAGCTTATTTCAAAAAAGAATCTATAGTTTTTGCCTACAAAGAGGTAATTATCGATCCATATCGAAATAAATTAGGTAGGGAACCTTTTCTATAAAATTACTTTAACAAATTTTGACATATAATTACCAGTGCTACCCAGGTCACGACTCAATTCTAAAAGGGTTGCTTTGTATTACTTAAGCCATATTAATTTTAGCTGCTAGAACGAGACATAAGCAGATATTTTATTTGCCGAAGACTCAATGCAATAATTTACTTCGAAGATACGGAGTTGCCAATTACTTTCTGCCCATATCCAGAGACTTAGTCTAAACTTTATTTCCTGCCCCCGACCAGACAATCCTGGAATTAGTATAAGGATTGTGTATTCGCTCCTCACCTCGACCCCCAGTTCGATGCTTATTGTCCATACCATAAAAAACAGACAGTTATCTTTGTATGCGCAAGTTCCAGAGAATAACAATACTTACAAAATGTTATAACGATTGTCAATCGTACACTATGTTTTTCGCATTGACTCGCAAACCAATCTAAAGCAGATTGCTTACATAACCTTACATGCTACGCCGAACAAATACCATACTTAACTAGACAATATTTATGAATTCTGATATTAATATGTCGGTCTTTCCGGATTTCGACTTATTTTTATTTGAATGGCCGAAGTGCTGTAGATTTGAAAGCTTGTATTAAACCTATAAATTGCTGCATTCATAAACGAAATGGGAGATTAAAAATGAAATACCTGCTCCTCGCTGCCGTAATAACACTGTCACTGTCCGCCTGTGACCTATTTAGAGAAAAATCCCCCGGGGAAGGGAAGCCCGGACAATACCCACCTAGTCTTTGGGATAAACGTGACAGCGCCCCTCCTGGTGCCGAAGGAGATGAAGCCGCAGATCCCTCAAAGCGACATGAGGGTGAATAGTTTCTGAATTGTACTAAGTGGTAGGAATTAGGCCGCCCCTAAGGGCGGCCTTTTTTTTCTTAAAAAATTATTCAAGCTTGAGTCAATGTATTGCAAAAGGAAACCTCTAATATTTGAGTAGTCACGATGACTCTGCTATATTACAAATATCAAGTATTATATTTAATGGAATTTAAATAATGAAATACTCATTCATCGCTATTACCCTATTTGCATTGTCACTTACTGCATGTGGCGAAGGCAAAAAGAGCCTAGATGGTCATCCTATGGACAAACCACCACCCTCTGCCGATGCTGCCCGTGACTCTGAACCAAATTTTGATGATCTTGACGATCCAGACAAACAAGATAAACCAAATAAATGGTAACTTATAAAACTAGGTTATCGGTTTGCAGCCCGCTCCAGAAATAACACAAATAAAGTATACTGATTGGTTACTCATACGCTAATCTTTTTCATTATATTGTTATTTCTACTGTATGATCCGCTACGCAGCACTTTCTATTCATCTTAACTTATTAAGGATTCTAAACAATGAAATTTTCACTACTCGCTGCTGCCATAGTAGCGCTCGCTCTAACCGCATGTGGCAAACCGCAACAAGCCAACCCTGAAAGTATTGAGGGCTATGGAGTAAGGACTGAAGAAGGTACCACTATGGATGAAGAACGTGCTGTTGAAGGGGCTAATTCAGGCGTTGCAGATCCAAATAAATTTAATCTTGACCATGCGGCTCAGGCAGAAGAACTTGCAGATAAAGCAGAAGCTGCTGTAGGCTCTACTGCAGATGCCACCAAAGATAGTCTTGAAGCTGCTAAATCCAACCTGGATGCTGCTGCCAAAGAAAGTTCTGAATCCGCTAAAGAAAGTGTAAATGATGCTGTAGAATCTAGCACGGATGCTGCTAAAGATGGCGCAAATAAAACACTGGATGCAATGAAGCTATAGTCCTTTGTCCAGATAAAGAAACCGCCTTTGTAGGCGGTTTCCTCCTCCCTCCCTACCTCTCTTTCCTTTATATTTTTAAATTAAATACCCCTCTATTTCAAGCAAAAGGCTTATACTTGAGCCGTCAGTTAGTTTAGGTTAAACTAACCGGCTCAACAACCTATTTAAATTAATATTAAGGAAACTAAATATGAAATTTTCACTACTCGCTGCTGCCATAGTAGCGCTCGCTCTAACTGCATGTGGCAAACCGCAACAAGCCAACCCTGAAAGTATTGAGGGCTATGGAGTAAGGACTGAAGAAGGTACCACTATGGATGAAGAACGTGCTGTTGAAGGGGCTAATTCAGGCTTTGCAGATCCAAATAAATTTAATCTTGACCATGCGGCTCAGTCAGAAGAACTTGCAGATAAAGCAGAAGCTCCTGTAGGCTCTACTGCAGATGCCACCAAAGATAGTCTTGAAGCTGCTAAATCCAACCTGG
>SPBV01000127.1 GCA_004525885.1 Nitrosomonadales bacterium | reverse complement strand
GCCAAAAGCAGACTTTAAAGACTCATAAGAAATTCCGTATTTGCACTTCTTTATTGCATTTCTACTTTAGCGTCAGGAGCACTATTTCTTACGGACTCAATTCCGTTATCTCTAGCTGATATGATTTCATAAAATTCACTAGTACCAATAACCTGGCTATTTGTAGATTTAAGATTAAATCTGTACTTTCCAGAGCTGGTTTTTTTACGGCCTAAAATCGGGTAAAATTGTTTTTCACCAAATACTTGGTAAAAACTTATGTCGTGTTACGTACCTTTGTAGGATTTAACCCAACCCCCCCCCAACGTAATTAGGTTTCGCGAATTTTTTCAGAACAATGTGCGGTTGGTTGCTGCTTAAAAACTTATAAACAGAATGGAGATAGTCTTATGAGGAATTTGATTTACTTGCTTATTCTTTTCCCAGTGGTTGTATTTGCCCAAGAGCAACCGGGGATGCCACCGAATATGCCAATGGACATGGAGAAGATGCAAAGAAATATGCAACAAATGGATATGGGGAAGATGCAGGAGGCTATGACATGTATGAAAAATATTGACCGATCTGCGCTTAAGAGTTTAAAGGAAGAAGGTAAGAAAATGAAAGCAGAAGTTGGTTCGCTTTGTAAAAGTGGAAGGCGCGATGAGGCTCAGGATAAAGCGATGGCGTACGGTAAGGAAATGATGAGCAGACCGGAACTCATGAAAATGCGGGAATGCGGGAAAATGATGGCTGGCATGATGCCTGAAATTCCCTTTGAGCATATTGAAGAAGAGACTAAAAATAGTCACGTCTGTGATAACTATTGACTTGCAAGGGTATGCCAAGTTAACTTTCATAGGACGCCAAAACCGCTGGAATGGTTGTCTTTATACTAAAGCAATCTTTTTCCAAGACGCAGAAGCCCATTGTCTCAGATCCCGATAATTGCTAGCAGATACCAGATGGCGGCCAGGATTAAATAGATTGTACACCGCAGCACGGATCTCCAGGGCTTTGACAAATGTCTGCTTTGTGCCAAAAACGGATGTTCAGTGAAACCAAGAGTAATGAGAAGATGGTGAAGACATGTACGTACTACTACAACGACGGGTACCCTAATCTACACTCCTCCTGCCTCTTAATAGCCCCTGCCCTGCCCTGACTTTGAATAGTGAAAACAAAGATATGAGCATTGAAAAATAACCAAGAAAACGACGCAACATTCAACAAATGTGGTTGCAAACTGGTTACATTGATTTAGGTATGAATGAGCATACCAGAATCAGCATTTCAATTAATTGAAAATGTGAAACCAGTTAAAAAATCCTGTTACTTTATACTCGCCTTTTTACAACCAAGCTATAATTTTTCTCTAACTCAAAGCCACTAAATGAAACTATACCATTCCAGATTAACCGGATTATATTACTGAAAATTGCTAGTTTTAATGGCATCTTCTAATTTAAGTTCCATCAAATAAAAAACCCCTATTATTCTTAAAGTATTAGAGAAAATTTACCGTTGTTAAAAGAAATTACTTTGGTTTATATGTTGGAACTTAATCACCACCGAATAAAATTGGTCCTGCAACTAATTCCAATACAATAGAGGAGAAATGTATCGAAGATCCAGTTGGCAAACTACTAATCCGTGAGGGCCTAATTTCACCGTCACAATTAGTTCAAGCAAAAACTCACTCGAAACAAAATGATGGGGAACTAAGAGACAGTTTGATTTCACTGGGATTTTTAACATCTGAGACATTAAATCTGATACTCAATCCTAGGCCTCCCATACCTTTGAAAATCATTAACACTGGATTAAATGAAATTTTTTTGACTGATTTGCTCCTAAAAGCAGCCTATCAAGAAGCAGGAACATTTACCTTAAATATAATTTCAAAAATACTCTGCCTTTCATTTAGTATTATTGATGAATTAATCGAATTACTTAAGAAAGATCAGCTTATAGCTATTCGTTCAGCTACTGGTTATGGTCGAGAAACACAAATGTTTGAACTTACTCAACGTGGGCGGAAAAGAGCCGAAGCAGCGCTAAATAACAGTCTTTACGTTGGTGCAGCACCAGTTCCTCTGAAAGATTACATGCGTATGCTTACCCTGCAGCATATCCAACAGATTGAAATAGACAGTGAATGGATATGCCACTCTCTCCAACATATGGTGGTAGGTAAACAGCTACTTAATCAATTAGGCCCAGCATTTAGTTCAGGGCGTTCAATCTTTCTTTATGGGCCTCCCGGAACGGGTAAATCAAGTATTTCAGAAGCTTTAGGACTTGCGCTACGCGATCAAATTTACATTCCACAAGCTGTTGCGATAAGTGGTCAGGTCATTCGATTATATGATCCCTCTGTTCATTTCAGCGTAGAAGATGAGATCCAGAAAGAAACGGTGTTGGATGCTAAGGCCAATTTACAACACGATCCTCGCTGGAAAAAATGTCGCCGCCCGGTTGTGATGGTGGGCGGTGAATTTACACTGGACATGCTTGACTTGAGATTCGATACAATTAGTAAATTCTATGAAGCACCCATACAAATGAAAGCAGCTAATGGCGTATTCATTTTAGATGACTTCGGTCGTCAAAAAACGACACCTCGTGAAATGCTAAATCGCTGGATTGTTCCACTTGAAAGAGGCACAGATTTTTTGTCACTACATAACGGAATAAAATTTGAAATCCCATTTGACCAGATTAGTATATTTTGTACTAATATGCATCCTATGGATTTAGTTGATGAAGCATTCCTGCGCCGTATCCGCCATAAAATTAGAATGCCATATTCAACTGAAGAAGAGTTTAAAGAAATTTTTCACCGAGTTTGTAATACAGAAGGTATTGAGTACGATGAAAACGTAATAAATTATTTTATCGACAAATATTATCATAAGGAAAATAAAGGGCTAACAGGTAGTCACGCTCGCGATATTATTGATCAGATCATAGATTTTTCACGTTTTTTAAAGCGCCCACCTGCCTTAACAACTGCATCTGTAGATGCCGCAGCTGCTAACTATTTTGTGGAATCATAAACCCAAATAAATAGATTCTTTATCCTCACCTATAATGGTCAGGATTAATTAGATATATCTTTGACATTATTTTTTAGCAATAACTTTCGTATTAGCTTTTTTATTAAAATAAGCGATGTGATGCGAGATGTCTTGGCCTAATAGTACTTTCACTTGGATATTTCTTTGTAATTTGTTATTTTCTAACATATCAACCCTCTTAGGCAACATCCGATTAAGCTGGTTTGCTTGTTCATAGTTGCCAGACTGATAATAGATGGTTGTCCGTGGTTGTGTAAATGTCTTATGATTGGTTAAACGCGCTTTGGAAAAATTGTTCTTCTGTAAGAAATCTAATACTTTTTTGGCCATACCTTTTACACCATTACCATTTGAGACTTCAATCCGAACATCCTTACTTAACACAGAGGTTTGGTCAGATAATAATACTTGGTCAGGGCCAGATATTAATGCTGATATTAGATCGCGCTTCTTCGTTGATTCATATTCATACACATTAGGTGTAACTTGTACGAGTTTAGCTTCAGTTTCAACTTGTTCCAATGACCCATCGATAGTTTTCTCTGTTACATTAACGGCCTTAGTACTATGCAATAATGTATCAGGATTAGTGGAAGGTTTTATTGCTTCGGGTGCAGAAAGTCTCAATATTGTGGCCTTATCGTGTAAGTCCACACGCTCATAAGTCCTTGCCAGATTACTGCGTGCCTGTTTGTTTCCTGGATCAAGATTTAGTGCAAGCTGTAATGACTCAGCGGCTTTAATTTCCTGCCCCTGGACCAAGTAAGCATAGCCTAGATTATTATGTAAATAGCTTGCTTCTGATGATAGATTAATTGCTGTCTGAAAATGCTGTATAGCCAGTTCATACTTGCCTTGTACAGAATAAATAACACCCAATCCATTGTGCACTTCAACATAATCTGGGTCTGCAGCTAACGCCATTTCGTATGCTGCAATTGCTTTTTTATAATTTATCTTACCTTGATGGTATCGGCCCAATAAATACATAATCTTGGGACTGCTGTCTGAATGTTGTACTTGTACAATAGGATTGATTTTCGTATCAGCCAATAAGTCTCTTTTATAAAATGAAGAGCAACTACACAAGATCAAAACACTACTCAATATAAGAATTAGTTTTTTAACTCTGAAAACCATAATATTCTCCTGTTGTTCTAGACTTCATTCATTAAGCTTTATCTAGAAATTTCTTGTGATCGTTTCTCTTTGTACCCCAGATTACAAATTTTTTTGCCATATAATTGAAAATAACATTCTATTCAAATTAGCCTACGGTTGGTTGGGCTCTTGCCACTGCCCGCAAGGATCATTATTTAAACAACCCAATTTTTCATACGCAGCAGCTAAATTATACCGAGCTTGTTCATTCCCGGGATTAAGCTTTAAAGCACGATGAAAAGCACCTGCTGCTTCACTCACATGCTCCAACCTAAGATAAGCAAAACCTAAATTATTATGCAAATGTGAGGCCATAGGTTTATAGTGAATCGCTTTATTGATTAGCGCTATTGCTAGTTCGTGTTCATTCAATATAGAATACACAACTCCCATTGCGTTATAAATCTCAGCGTTCTCGGAGTCAAGTGCCAATGCTTTCTCATAAGCGGCAACAGATTCTTGATAATCATTCTTTGCCTGAGAATTACGTCCTACCCGATACCAGTATTTTGCATCATGTATTTCAGATTCTGACGCTGTTACTATTGTTTGATTATTTCTTTGTTGTAGTGAAGTACAACCACCTAGAAAAAAACAACAGCAAACAAACCACGTCCATATATTTAATTTTAACATTGACTCAAAACTCCTTTATTGGCCCCCCATTGCTGGAAATAAAACATTGGCCATAGTAATGGCTCCTGGCCCAATTATTACGACCATAAGCGCAGGAAACAGGAAAAATATAAGTGGAAATAGGAGCTTAAGCGCTATTTTTCCTGCGGCTTCTTCCGCGCGTAATCTACGCTTTGTACGAAGCATATCTGAATGCACTCGTAAAGAAGCTGCAATACTGGTACCAAAACGGTCTGCTTGTATTAGCATTGAAACCAATCCTTTAATTTCTTCCACTCCAGTTCGTTGTGCAAGATTACGCAATGCCTGCTCACGGCTTCTTCCTGCCCTAATCTCTAAATTTACAAGATTAAGCTCCTCGGATAGCGCCTGAGATTTAACATATATTTCTTCTCCCACTTTACTCATTGCAGCATCTAAACCTAATCCAGCTTCCACACACACGGTC
>SPBV01000209.1 GCA_004525885.1 Nitrosomonadales bacterium | reverse complement strand
TACCTTGGCTCTTCTCCAAAAAACATTTCTTTACAGTAGCCTAGTGTTCCTATTGCGAGAATTAGGATTGTCATGGTTGGAAGGGGCTTTGCTGACAGGATCCCTGCTTTTGCTCATTGAGGTTTCTCAGATCTACTTCAGTGGTCATGTCCCGGAAATTACTGACCCACTGCTCGTTCTATTACTCACGTTAGGGATGGCAGAACTTGATCGCTTGGCACCTGTCTTACGTACAACGAAAAGCGAACCTTTTGGAGAGAAGAAATTATTCTAAATGTCCAACATAGATTGGAAGCAGACATTCAATTATAAGTTTCAATGAATATTAGGTTAAGAGCAATGTTAGAGGTATTTCATGTGATTGGAGTATAGGTAGTGGTTTGTAGTGCGCCCAAGTGGGTTGGATTGGTATATGATGACTAATCATATAAGGAGAGCGTAATGTGGAAATCTATTTTGATAGCTCTACTTGCTATGGTAAGCACTAGCGCAATAGGTGGGTGGACTAAAGTGGATAAAAATAGTAGCGATGGTATCACTCGATATGTCGATATTACTACAATTCAAAAGAGTGATAACAAGGCTAAAATGGTGAGTTTAATTGACTATAAAACTGCTCGGGAAGCTATCGAAGATAAGTTTCTGTCTATAAAAGTAGTACAAGAGTATGACTGCAATGAAGTGAAAAAGAGAATACTTACTTTTAATACTTATAGTGGGAATATGGGTAAAGGAGTTGTTCTTTATACGAACACTACTCCTAGCAAATGGGAAATACTATCTTCACCTAGAAATATTGGTCTAATTCTTTGGGAAATAGCTTGCGGTAACTAATTGATAATAATGATTATTTCTCTATTAATTATGGGGGGATATGAAGTAGTCCCCCCCGGCGTCTAAAACAACCAATAGCATTTAATGAATTTGTTGGTATTTAAAATTGAATACTCTTAAATCTGCCTATAATAAGATTTACTGGATGTAATACGTTCTCAGCCTTTAAATCTGATCGTACAGACTAATTAGCATAACTAGACTTTCTTTTTCAATCGATAGTCTAATAAAGTTCTAGAGTTTTCATTGAGTGAGCCTTGCGTAGGCAAACTATTGTTGTCTACAGAATCGTTTGCTCGATAACCACCGTATCGTTGTTGATCTTTTCTTTCAGCGTACCAAGTGGCAGCCTCCCACTTGGCATTTGCTTTAGCTAGGGGAAAGGGAGCTGTTGCGTTATCAATCTCTTTTTTCGCTTCCTCTAGCATGTTATCTATCCAAAGCTGACGACGTAATTCTCGGTATTCCTCACCCAGTGACATTAACCATGAAATCAATCTTCGCTTGGAGATGCCATGACTTACGGCTATTTCCTCCAAGGTATAATTCTTGAGGATACTTTTTTTTGCGTCTTCAAGAATAAGCTGTTTGTGATGTAATGGAATTTGAGTCATTGTTTAAATGTGGACCTTAAATTAGAGCTATTTTTTCATTAACAGTACTGAATTAAGAACTGACCCTACTTTTGTAACAGTCTTTGATAGGTGATTGTGCTCATTTTCTAGGAATGCTAATACTAGTCTCTTTCCATAGTTTTCCCCTTCGTATTTAAATGCCTGAAACTTCAATGTATAGGGGTTTTGAGGTTTTTCCGTTGCATCAAACCATAACGTCGCTTTAATGAGACTATAGTAGTTACTGTGATTTACTAGTGTGGTAAGAAACTTAAATTCTTTATGTCCCAAAATAGAGTCAAGAATTACTTTAATCCCAGAGTACCCAATATTTTTTGAAAGAAAAGGTTGTATGGTGTGTAGTGAGTACTTATTTTTTATTAGGGAAGCAGGCAGCAGATTACATCTAAGAGAGAAATAAACCATTTTTACCAGTATGTCTGTCAATTCGTAGATACTTTGCACGGTTGCCGTCACATGGGCACCGATCTTGGTCTTGCAATATTCAAACTTGTTTTGTTCTGCTGTATTACTAAGTAATACAATGTTAGCAATATATTCTGATTTAAGGTGTATGCCAGCATATGCAGCTAAAATTACCTTTACCTCTTGAAAGTGAAATCTTGCGTAGCGCCGCCTATACATAACCGAGCTGATACATTGACGTACCATCTCCAGCGGCTGGGTCGGCCCATAGAGAGTTCGGATAAGCCTGCGCGTTTCCTCTGTATCCCAGGATGACATCTAATGTCCTGACGAATTATTTAGCTAGAGTTTTCACGTTGGGAGTGGCCCTGTTTGTTCTGTTCTCTTCTTTCAGTGCACCAGCTCGCAGCTCTCGACTTTGAATTTGTATTTTCTAGAGGAAAATTATCTTTTACATTATCTATTTCCTCTTTTGCTCTTGTTAACATATTGTCAACCCAAAGTTGTCTCAATTCTCGATGCTCCTCATCCATAGAAATTAGCCATTTATTCAGTGTTCGCCTAGTGATGCCGTGACTAAATGCTATTTGTTCAAGCGTGTGGTCTTTTAAGGCGCGCTCTTTGGCATCTTCTAGAATAAGTTGTTTGCAGTTTATGGGAGTAGGATTCATTTTTTATATTCCTTTTATACTAATTCACCGTAGGCTCTGCATTACAGCTAAAAATTACCATCAGAATCACCATAATGGCTTTATGCATAACAGCATTGCAATTTTTCTTAACCGCTATCATTGATTAAACATACTTAGCAGATTACTTAAACCTATGAATCAATTCAGTGATAAAAGTCACATAAAAATCTGCTTGGAGTTGAATTGAATATATTTAAATGAGACTAAGGTAGTGGATGATTAAAGGAGGAGTAGAAAAAGGAACGTCTTGAAATGCATTGGGGATTTTTTATTTGAAATATTATATATAGATAAAAATAATATTTGTTTTGTATCGAAGCAAACACTAGCAATTTATATCTATCCAATCAGGTGGAGACTAATCAAATTTCATCTGATTGATATAAGCCGCTGCGGCATTCGCAAGTACATCACGGAACATTCGGTCTGGATTATTGAAGATAGCAACGCTAATTCCTTGATCAACCGATCGCGTAGATAGCAAGGTTAACATTGGGGTCGGTGTGAAATATAGTTCTTTGTAAACTAGTCGCATTCCTTCCTTTTCAATGTGAAGTAGGCGTTTAAAATACTGCTTAGCAAGATCCCCGTTTCGAGCTAGTACAGCTCCCTGCGTTGCCACACGTAGTTTCTCCCACTGTCTAGGTGCTATCTCCATTTTCCAGGACATGACTTGCCGGTGCATGGCATCGAGCTGACTTTTAGCTGCGCCTGCAATGTTTTCTCTAATAAACGGCAGCATACGCCGCGTAAACAAGTACAACTCTTTGGTGCTGAATTTTTGTTGTTCAATGACAGTCCTGAGGAACTTTTTTGATTCGGAAATTATAATCTTTTGTCGTTCAAGATCCGTATCTTTCAGGATAATTTGATCAATATTTTTCTCTACGTACTCCATTTTTTTGTAGTAACTACGTAATTGTTGAAAGCGTTCAAAATCAAATTTACCGGTGCCTAGAGGGTCAAGCATGAGATAGATCGCTACTGGAATGTGTGCAAATACTTTAAATGTATTGTATGCCGGAAGAATGACGTTAGTAGTGGTTTCGGTATTGTTG
>SPBV01000217.1 GCA_004525885.1 Nitrosomonadales bacterium | reverse complement strand
GTCTAGTTTGTCCGACGGGGGTGCTTGGTTTGGTAATGGTTTCTATTTATTATCTATCTGTAGCGGCTGAAGTTAAATTACCTCTAAGTGAGTAGGAGAAAGAAATGGCGACACTGACACTTACATCAAAATCTTTTGTTCAAAATGGAGGAGTTCCCATTCGCCACACCTGTGATGGTCAAGATATTTCACCGGAGCTATCCTGGATTGAAGTACCTGCAGGTGCAAAGAGCTTGGTTTTGATCGTCGATGATCCAGATGCGCCTGATCCTGCTGATCCTAAGATGACTTGGGTGCACTGGGTACTGTACAACATTCCACTTAATATTAGCGGTCTACCTGAGGGCGCTTCAGTAGAAGAGCTCCCTTCGGGGACCTTGGAAGGGATTAACGATTGGATGCGTACAGGTTATGGTGGGCCATGCCCACCAGTTGGCACTCACCGTTATTTTCATAAGCTCTATGCCGTGGACACTGTGCTACCAGATTTAAAACATCCAACCAAAGCAAAACTAGAAAAAGCAATGCTAGGCCACGTTATTGCACATTTTGAACTAATTGGGCGCTATCAACGCAGTCAATAATCATCCCATGTGGTTAATCTAAGTACTTATTCATAATCAGTTAACCAGTTTCCAAACAAGTATTTTTTGTAGGTACACCGTAACTACATCTTTTAAGAATAATTCAAATATCGGAGTGTTTACGCACGGTTTAATTCTTAAAGCACTAATTTGGAGGAGGGGGTGGATTTCCTGGAGGTGGCGGCGGTATATTTGTATTTTGATAATTATTTCCGCTCCCGACTGGGCTCTCTATAATTTGAGCATGCACAGGCACACGGTGGCCCTGTGCGTACATACATTGTACATAGCTGTTGTCATAACGTTGTTGACCAATTCGCCCTGAAGCACGTGCGTTGCCCGATCCCATTAATCCTCCACCGATTAGACCGGCACCTGCACCAAAAGCTGCTCCTTCTGCGGGAGACCCGCTCGCAGCTCCGATAAGAGCACCTGCCGCTGCACCAAGACCTGCGCCAATAGCAGCACTACTTGCCCCACTGGTCAGAGAGGATTGATTTGGTGTTACGCCGCCAACCTGTTCAAGTGCAAACTGTTTACATTGATAATCATCAAAGCGAAACTGATCGAAGTTTTTACCCGAACCTGGCAAAGCCATCACGCTGGGGCCGGTAGGTATGCTCACGCATGCGGTGAGCAGGGAGGCTATCAACAGAGCTAATGGGCGATATATTTTCAACATGATGAGCCCTTACTGTGTAGTTGATGCAGCTGTTGGCTGTGGGGCAACTGGTAACCAGCCATCTGGACACTTCTTGACATATGGATAGTAACCTTCCGGATTGCGGCAATAGTGCCAATAGTTAGCTTGTGGTTGACTGTTTGGTACTCCGTTGCCACTTTTAATATACACTGGCTGTGTTATTTATAGCAAGGCTATACATACTGTGTCATCGTTCTTTTACTTGGAGTTGAATATTGCTCATTCCGTTTAAAAAAGTCGACTATCTGACATTAGAAATCAATGTGCCGGATCTATTTACCATGGACTTAGTTACAAAATAATACAGTTAGCCCCGGTAAGATTGTCATCTTATTTTAGTAGATATTTAATAAGTGCGTGATATTGCCTTTTCAATTTCGGAGGGAAGAATGAAGACTGCTTTAATCACTGGTGCAAATCGAGGGATTGGGCTGGAGTTTTCAAGGCAATTTGCCGATGATGGCTGGCATGTTTTAGCTTGTAGTCGTAATCCTAAGAAATCAGATGCGCTTAACAAACTTGCAGCTAAATATCCAGAGCAAATTACACTGCATGCACTTGATGTGGTTGATCATGAACAGATCAAAAGATTAGCACAAAATCTAGCTAGCAAATCCATTGATTTGCTTATTAACAATGCAGGTGTATATCCAGGACCAAAGGGATGTAGCTTTGGTGATACTGATTATGAAGCGTGGGCATATGCTTTCTTAGTCAATACCATGGCGCCGCTAAGGATGGCCGAGGCATTTGCAACTCAGATTACGCGAAGCAGTAAAAAATTAATTGTGACTATCACTAGCAAGATGGGGAGCGTTGCCGATAACAGTCGTGGTGGAAGCTATATATATAGATCAAGTAAGTCTGCAGTGAATATGGTCATTAAGAGTCTTGCTATTGATCTAAGACCGACAGGTATCATCGCGGTTCTATTGCATCCTGGATGGGTGAAAACCGATATGGGCGGCCCAAATGGATTAATTTCAGTAGAGCAGAGCGTATTTGGTATGCGAAATGTTATAAGTCAGCTTACCCTTGCTGATTCAGGAAAATTTATTGCTTATGACGGGCAGATAATTCCATGGTAGATTATCCACGTGTTTCTGGAATTTTATGATTAGTGGGAAGGAGAGCTTGCAAGTATCCTGAAGTTTCGCGCATGATTTCTTTAAATAAAAATTTAGAGAAATTCTAAGTATGTCATCTAAAGTATCTTACGTTCGTTAAGTATTGAGAGCGATTAGGAGGAGAAGTGGGTAAACAATTATTTACCAAGGAACCGATTGTATGGGTCCAAAAATTATTTTCCCTGGTTGTTTCTCTGATTAAGGTAAATAAGATTAAAGAGCGTGTCGTAACGCGTGACTTGGCCGAACCGATTTATTGCAATGTTGATAGCAACTACTCATTATTTGGTACTATGCGCATTGTTTTGACAGTTTGTTGTTTCGTATTAATTGGTGCTAAGGTGCTTATTCCTGTAGCTATGGCTGAGTCCATTTACAAGTCTGTGATGCCAGATGGGCGCGTGATGTATGGTGAGCAAGCACAACCAGGCGCACGTACAGTTGAGAAATCTGCAGTCAATATCAGTGATACAGGGGTAAAGCCGGCCTCAAAGGCAGAGATTGAGAGTATAAATCAACGTGCCCAAGAGCGTTCACAGTCATTGGATAAGACGCTTAAAACTTTGCAGACAGCTGAATCTGATCTACGTAAGGCAGAGATTGACCGTGAGTCTGGAATTGAGCCCCTACCTGGAGAGCGTCTTGGGATTGTGGGTCGTGGTACGCGCCTTTCGGAGGCATATTGGCGGCGGCAGCAGATTTTGGAAGAGCGTGTTGAGACTGCCCGCCAACTTATGAACAAAGCTCGCCAAGGATATAACGAAGTGCGTTGACACACTGATTGTTTAAAACTAAACCACTATAATTAGAATTCATTTTGTATTTATCAAGACCAAAACATGCAAGATCTGTAGGTAGTTTGTCCTCATTTATGATTTTTTAGGCATAACCTACGTAGAGGCTATTGCCATTAATCGTTTTGGGATTATTTTGCCACAAGTTGTAACTTCCCCTAATCCTAGGAATTGTTTCTCTTGATCATACAGTCTGATTTTTTCCATTTCTGGGAATTTATCTGCTAAAGCTAGGTCGGTTACTATTTGTCCATGCGATAGAAGTTTAAAAGCTACGCTGTCCACAAACACAGCTGGTAAATTATGTAAGAGAGTGTCCGTAGG
>SPBV01000154.1 GCA_004525885.1 Nitrosomonadales bacterium | reverse complement strand
GTGATGGGATCAAAAGTACCAGGATAGATGGCTTTATCTATTTTTCTCATATTTTAATAATTGATAGTGCACTTTGCCAGCCCGACCAGCACGCCAAACTGACCAGTTTTCATCAGGCTCAGGGGGTTCATCAGCCTCCAAGTAAATCATCCCGTCCTTGGTAAGATGTAATGGCAATGTGTTTAGTAATTCAGGTAACAGTCCCAATTGATAAGGAGGATCAAGAAAAATTACGTCGAATAGTCGCTGGTCAGATATGATAAATTCTAACGCATCTATCATCAGTAATTCTATTTGATCTGCTCGCAGTTTTTGCAAGTTGGCCTGCAATGCACTATATACTCTAGGGCTAGATTCCACCATCACTACTTGCTCGGATCCGCGAGATGCGGCTTCAATACCCATCGCTCCGCTACCAGCGAACAAATCTAGGCAAACTCTACCACTCATATCCTGCCCTAGCCAGTTGAAAACTGTCTCACGAACCCGATTAGGTGTAGGGCGCAAACCTGCGTTACTCGGAAACGAAATCACACGACCTCTCCATTTGCCGCCGATTACACGAACTTTGTTTTGAATTAGGGGCACAAGTAATGAATTCTGGAGAAAGCGTTCACAAGCAAATTATCTTTACAAAAAATTTCTACTCATTTTTCATCGCTCCCACTACAACCGTTACCATCCCTTCTGGGAGGATGCGTCTCTGGAACGCCTCTTTGATCTGCTTTACCGTTACTTTATCCACCGCCCTAACGTAGTCATCCAAGTAGGTGAGGGGAAGATTATAAAACCCTATTACAGCAAGATATTCCATAATTTTATTATTACTGTCTATGCGTAGAGGGAAGCCGCCAACAATGTTCCCCTTAGCTGCTATTAATTCCTTCTCGGTTGGGCCACCAGCTATAAAATCAGATAATACTTTTCGCGTAATCTTTAGAGCCTCCTCAGATTGCTCCTTCTTAGTCTGTAAACCGATCTGAAATGGGCCTGCCTGCTTTAGTGGAAAAAAACTGCTGCTGACACTGTAGGTTAATCCACGTTTCTGACGAATTTCTTCCATCAAACGCGAGGCAAACCCACCGCCACCAAGTATGTAATTTCCGACTAACAGTGGGTAATAATCTGGATCATCACGCTTTAGTCCTGGATAAGCCAATAGAATATGGCTTTGTGTCGCAGGATGCATAATTCTCTTGATGTCTGCTGCGGGCCTTATCACTGGCTGCAAATTATCAGCAGTCTTAATTTGCGGCAAATCTTTTGAGAGAGCCTCGGCAATAGCAACTGCTTCCGTACGGCTAACATCTCCCATAATTGAAACTACTGCATTAGTAGCTAAATAGTGAGATCGATAAAAATCCACCAAATCTTTTCGTTGCAAAGTGTTTAATGTGTCCACTTCACCCGAACTAGGTAACCCATAGGGATGATTGCCATATAACATTTTCTCTAGTGTACGGCCTGCAATATAGTCAGGCTTGGTTTCCGCTTCTTTCAACCCGGCGATCACTCGCGCCCTTTCTCGTTTCATGGTATTTTCATGGAACTCTGGGTGTTGTACCACTTTAGAAAGAATATCCAGCGCTTGGTTGCGCTCACGTTTATTGCTTAAAGTTCGTAGTAAAATACCGGCTCGGTCTGGATCGAAACGAGCGCTTAATTGCGCGCCAACATCGGCTAATGCCTTAGAAATTTTGTCTTCAGATAAGCCGCCTGCACCAAGATCAAGTAGCTGCAACGTTAAGCTAGCACAGCCTGATTTTTCCGGCGTATCGGCACTACTTCCTGCACTAAAATCTATACTTATATCAAGTATCGGCAAACCGCGACTCTCAACAAAATATACCCGAGCACCAGAAGATGTTTGCCAGTGCTGGATGGGAAGAGTTGCAAGCACCCACTGTGAATAGATGCCCAAAAACAAGATAAGTAAACAGCGGATCGTTTGCATCGAAAACCTTTTATTAAGTGCTTCTTTCATTTGAGTATGATTTAAACTTATGTACTTAATGCCTTAATCCACTGGGCGGAGTAATTAAAGATTTTTGTTCTAGTGGCTGTGGATCCAGAACTGCCACTGTCAGGCCGTCTTCTATCAAATATTTTATTGCTACATCGCGGATTTGCTTAACAGTAACAGCCTGTAGCTTTTTTATAATCGTATCAAGATCGTGATACGATAACCCAACAGACTCTAACTGACCAATCTGCATTGCTTGATAAAACATCGAGTCAAGTTGGAATATGTGGCTAGATACCACCTGAGCCTTGACGCGCGTAAGCTCCTCTTCAGTCACACCCTCACGAATAAGCTTTTCAACTTCATTACGCAAAGCAGTCTCTAACTCTGCCACCGATTTTCCTTCGCTTGGGGTCCCATCGAGAAAAAACATACCAGGACCTCGTCCAGTAGAATCGTAGTCAGCATTTATCGAGCTGGCAACATGTAGATCTCGTACTAATTCCTTGTTGAGTCGTGCAGATTCGTTGCCATTCAACACTCCCACAAGCATCTCCAGTGCATAAGGCTCCCAGTCAGCGTCAGCATCCCGTAACACTGGCGCATGATAGCCCATTATGAGATAAGGCATCCGCGCTGGAGCTTTAACCTTCAGTCGTTTAATTCCCGTCTGTGTCGGCTCTACCTGTGGCTTACGTGAAATCAAAGATGGTAATGAGCGAGATTTAATCTTGCCATAATATTTTTGTGCCAAGGAAAATACTTCATTTGGATTAACATCTCCCACTACTACCAACACCGCGTTGTTGGGAGCATACCAACGGTCATACCACTCCTGGGCGTCACGAACGCTCATATTCTCCAAATCGTTCATCCAACCAATAATCGGACGCCTGTATGGATGTGATTGATATGCAATAGCCGTCATTTTCTCATATACCAGTGCATGTGGCTGATCATCAGTACGTAATCGGCGCTCTTCCATCACAACCTTGATTTCTTTGGTAAAGTCTTCCTTTGTCAATCTCAAGTTACGCATCCGGTCAGCTTCGAGTCTCATAGCTAACGGTAATTTGGATTTGTCTAATTGTTGAAAATACGCAGTGTAATCGCGGGCGGTAAATGCATTATCGCGTCCACCTACTGCCGCTATTTGCTTAGAAAATTCGCCGCTACTAACCTTTTTAGTTCCCTTAAACATCATATGCTCCAGCACGTGGGCAACACCTGTGGTACCGTTCAACTCATCAATACTACCTGCCTTGTACCAAATTTGAGAAACAACTACTGGGGAGCGGTGGTCTTCCTTAACAATTAGTTTAAGGCCGTTAGCAAGCATGTATTCGTGTGGATTAGCGAAAGCCTCAAATGAAATCATTGAGACCAGCACGAATGCAGTAGCCTGCAATCTAAGAGAATGGAAGACAAAACCGGAACTAAATCTCATTTTTTAATAACCCAAGATTAAGATAATGGAATAAAATTTCACTTGTATAATCCAACAACGAACTAAAATCAATATGACAGCCTACCAGAATGCAAAGTTTCATATCTAAGAATAACTCTACCCATGCCGAGACTTTAACCACCACCAACTGGCTGGCCAACGTCAGACTAGGCCTCTCATGATCTGGGGGAATCTGGGGAAACAGTTATCAAGCATACTCGGTGGCGGCAAAATAGATGAGACCATCTACGAAGAGCTGGAAACAGGACTACTTACCGCCGATGTTGGCATAAATGCGACTACTTGGCTGCTTAATACGCTGCGCAAGCAAGCTAAACGAGATGGCTTCACCGATACAACGCAATTAAAAGAAACGCTAAAAGAAGCGCTGTTTGCATTGCTTGTGCCACTTGTACGCCCCCTTGATTCTAGCACAGAGAAACCGTTCATCATCATGTTTACGGGTGTAAACGGAGCAGGAAAAACCACCTCTATTGGAAAACTTGCCCATTACTTTCAGTCTCAAGAAAAATCTGTGCTGCTTGCCGCCGGTGACACATACCGCGCCGCCGCACGTGAGCAACTTATAACTTGGGGTGAACGTAGCAATGTTTTAGTCATTTCCCAAGAGACAAATCAACAGCAAAAGGGTGATCCGGCCGCAGTGATATTCGATGCGATTAACGCTGCCAAGGCACGCGATATAGACATCGTATTGGCAGATACTGCTGGCCGGCTCGCCACACAACTACACCTAATAGAAGAAATTAAAAAAATAAAACGCGTCATCTCAAAAGCTAGCCCGGGCGCACCACATGAAGTGTTGTTGGTACTGGATGCCAATACTGGCCAAAATGCGGTTAGTCAGGTAAATGCGTTTGATGACGCGCTGGGTGTCACAGGTCTTATACTTACCAAACTTGATGGCACCGCCAAGGGTGGCGTAATCGTTGCTATCGCCATGCAACGCCAACAGAACCCAATCCCCCTGTATTTTATTGGAGTAGGCGAGAGTATTCAAGATTTACGGCCTTTTGACGCAAGAAAATTTGTAAACGCTTTATTCGATTGATTTTTGCCATGACTCTCTTTACATCTCTGCAGTTTGGAGACCTTTCAATATGATTAGCTTCAGCAATGTCTATAAGCGTTACCCAAATGGGTTCGAGGCGCTAAAAAACATTGTATTCACCATT
>SPBV01000234.1 GCA_004525885.1 Nitrosomonadales bacterium | reverse complement strand
TTATTAATTCTTTGGGTTACACCAAGTGTGTACATTTAATTACGGAGTTTTGCTTCAAATTTATTTTCTAGAATTTTAATCAGTTTCGTGGTGACCGAATCTGCCTCTACATCAGTCAATGTTTTTTTAGTATCTTGTAATAACACACGGAATGCAAGACTTTTTTTACCGTTATCCACCCCCTTGCCACGATAAACATCAAACAGGGAAATTTCTGCAATTATGGGTGAATTAAGAGCCCGCATACTCTGCAACAGTGATTGAGCGCTAATATTATCTGCCACTATCACTGCAATATCACGTCGCACAGACGGATATTTTGAGATTTCTCCCGCTTTTGGTAAAGTTCGCTGTATCAAGATATCTAGGTCAAGTTCAAATAGCACAACAGATTTTGGCAAATCTGCTTTTTGTTGCCAACGGGGATGAAGTTCTCCTAACCACCCGGCTATTTTTTTACCTATGTAGATTTGTGCTGACTTTCCAGGATGTAGAGCAGGGTGGGATGTTACTTCAAATCGTATGATTTCTGGCCAGAATAATGCCTCAATATCAGCCTTAGCATCATAAAAGTCTACACTACGTTCAGGTAAATCCCATTGCTCAGCCACGATGTCTCCATAGCACAGCCCAGCTAGTTTTTCAGATTGAATGTAAGTTTCATCTTTTTTCAAGAAACAGGAACCAATTTCAAATAATCGTACTCTGGATTGCTTGCGGTTAAGATTAAACTGTAGATTGGCAATAAGTCCTCCAATTAAGTTACTACGCATTGTATTCAATTGACTTGAAATAGGATTTTTTAACATCACTGGTGTTGTATTATTTGAAAAATTTTTTTCCCACTCTGCGTCTACAAATGCATAATTAATCACTTCCTGGTAATCACGTGCTACACAGACTCTTCGTAGTTGCGCTGGTGTGCGAATCGCCTCAGGTTCAGGTAGTATATTCAAGCTTACACATGGCAAGTTGGCTGGAATATGATGGTATCCATAAATACGTGCAATCTCTTCAATCAAATCTTCTTCAATAGCTAAATCAAAACGATATGTTGGAGGTATCACACGAAATATTGTGTTTTTAACAGAAAAATTGAATTGTAAGCGCCGCAACAATTCGGCTATCTTGTTTTTTTCAAAATCGATACCTAGCACATGATGTACTCGTTTCTCTCGCAGAAAAATAGGTTTGCGCTGGGGCAGCTTCCCTTTTACTTCAGTAATTGGCCCTGAGTAGCCACCACAGATATCAATTATCAAACCTGTGGCCCGCTCCATAACGTCGCGTGTGGCTGCAAAATCTACACCACGTTCGAAGCGGTAAGCAGAGTCAGAACTGATCCCAAATTGGATACACTTTCCAGCTATTACTTTGGGTATAAAAAATGCACTTTCAAGGAACAGGTCGGTAGCGCAATGCTCTACCCTGCTTTCGCTTCCACCCATGATGCCAGCCAATGCCAAGGGATTAACTTCATCAGCAATCAGTAACATATCAGGTTGAAGTAAAATATTTTCGCCATTTAGCAGTTGAATCTTTTCACCTGAATTAGCGTAGCGTACGCGAATGATTCCTGAAAGTTCGCCAGTAATTTTTGCTAGATTGAAAGCATGCATTGGCTGACCAGTTTCTAACATCACATAATTGGTCACGTTTACCACCGCGTTGATCGTACGTATTCCACTTCGCTCCAGACGTCGAATCATCCATGTTGGCGTAGGTACGTCAAGATGGATGTCTCGGATTACTCTGCCACAATAAAGCGGACACGCATCTGGTTCGTCTATACACACAGTCAGTGTGTCGCTGATCTTATTTTCGACAGGTTTGGTTTCAGGCAGGATAAGTTTTGCAGAAGAAATTGCTGCTACTTCTCGCGCTATGCCTGACAGTCCCAAGCAATCAGAGCGGTTAGGGGTTAACTTTAGCGTAAAGAGTTTTTCGTCAAGTTCATAGTAATTGCGAAAATCCTTTCCCGTTGGCGCATCATTGGGAAGCAATAACAGGCCTTCCGCCACTTCACCAATACCTAACTCCTTAGCTGAACATAACATGCCAAATGATTCTACTCCACGTACTTTAGTCCGTTTAATGCTCATATAAGGGAGTTGTGCGCCGATCAACGCACATGGTACTTTGGCTCCGACGAAAATATTGTCAGCGCCACAAACAATTTGTAGGGCCCCATTATTTATAGTTTCACCTACATTTACCATGCATACGTTCAAGCGATCTGCATCAGGATGTTTATTTAAAGATAGCACTTCAGCTACCACCACCTTATTAAAGTATGGTGCTACAGGCTCAATGGCCTCCACCTCCAGACCAGCCATGGTCAACGAATGGGCTAACTCGCTACTAGAGAGTGGCGGGTTAACTAAAGTACGAAGCCAGCTCTCAGGAAATTTCATAGTGATCTATTATTATTACAAAAAATACAATTTAAAACTTCAATTAAATTGTTTCAAGAAACGCAAGTCATTTTCAAAAAACATTCGTATATCGTTCACTCCATACCTCAGCATTGCTAATCGTTCTACACCCATCCCAAAAGCAAATCCAACGTATTTTTCGCTATCTATGTCGACATGTTTCAGGACTTCTGGATGCACCATGCCGCAACCTAGTATTTCCAACCAGCCGGTGTAACCACATACTCTGCATCCTTTGTTGTTGCACATAACGCAGCTAATATCCATTTCGGCCGATGGCTCAGTAAATGGAAAGAATGAAGGGCGGAAGCGCGTCGATAGTTTATTGTGTTCTGAAAATTGTTTTATAAAGTCTACTAATATTCCTTTTAGAGCTGCGAAATTTGCATTTTCATCTATCCATAAACCTTCTACTTGATGGAACATGGGTGTATGGGTAACATCCGAGTCGCAGCGGTATACCCGTCCTGGCGCTATCACCCTGATTGGTGGGTGCTTATTTTGCATGTAGCGGATTTGAACTGGAGATGTATGGGTACGCAGTAAATGCTCATTTTCTTTTTCGGCTATATAGAACGTGTCGTGCATTGCTCGTGCTGGATGATTTTCTGGGATATTAAGTGCAGTAAAATTGTAAAAATTAGTTTCAATCTCAGGACCAGAGGCCACGGTAAAGCCAATTGAACGAAATAGTGATTCGATGCGCTCCAGGGTTCGTGTTATAGGGTGCAAGCCACCCATTCCCAAGCCGCGTCCCGATAGAGTCACATCAAGCGCTTCTCCAGCTAATTGCGCTTCCATTTCTTTGAATAAAATTAACTCACGACGGCA
>SPBV01000262.1 GCA_004525885.1 Nitrosomonadales bacterium | reverse complement strand
GTTGGGAGTAGTTCAACTCATAAATAGCAAATCCAATCTGCCGTTTACGCAAGCAGCTGTGGATGGGGTAAATGAACTTTGTCAAACATTAGCTATCGCTTTCAAGCAGCGCCAAAAAACTCAACGATCTATTAGATCAAAATATGACCAACTAGTTACCGATGCCGTGATGTCATCGGCAGAGCTTGAACTAGCAACTCGTTCCGCTCGTAGAAAGGGAGCTGACTTAGAAGATATTTTGATCGATGAGTTTCAGGTCAAACTACCGTCTATTGGGAAGGCGCTGGCCTCGTTTTTCGGGGTGGAATACGAATCTTTCAAACCTGAACGTATTAAGCCGGCAGATCTGCTTAGGAACCTGAAACGTGATTACGTAGCAAACAATCAGTGGGTGCCAATTGATGACACTAAAGAAGGGCTGGTGATTCTAACTCCTGATCCCGAAAAAATTAAATCTTCGCGGATCGTCAACAATATCTTCTCCAAACATAAAATTATTTACAAAGTTTGCCCTGTCCGAGAATTTCAAGCAACCCTGGATCTGTTTTACGGTGCGAGCGGCTTGGCTGATTCGGAAAGTGGAAACATTGATGACATGCTCTCCAGCCTTGAAGATGAAGAGGTAATGTCAGGTGTAGCGGAGGAGGTTTCAGCTGCAGCTGACAACGAATTGGTAAAACTAGTCAACAGGATCATTATTGATGCTCACAAAATGGGGGTTTCTGATATTCATATCGAACCTTATCCAGGCAAAGCAAAAACACAAATCCGTTTTCGAAGGGATGGTTCGTTAATGCCTTACATTGAGATACCTGCAAGCTATCGTAACCCAATAGTGACACGCATCAAAATTATGTGCGATATGGATATCTCACAAAAACGTAAACCACAGGATGGCAAAATCAAATTCAGAAAATTTGGACCGTTAGATATTGAGTTGCGAGTTGCCACTATCCCTTCTGTTGGTGGTTTAGAAGATGTGGTAATGCGTATTCTAGCAGCAGGAGAACCCATTCCACTCGACAAAATGGGTTTCACGCCACTTAACTTAAAGGAGCTTAAGGCAACTGTAGCCAAGCCTTATGGCCTGTTCTTCGTATGTGGGCCTACTGGTTCCGGTAAAACCACCACATTACATTCAATCTTAAAATCTCTCAATACGCCCGAAACCAAAATATGGACCGCTGAAGATCCTGTTGAAATCACGCAAAGAGGGTTGCGTCAAGTCCAAATGAACGTTAAGGCGGGTCTCACTTTTCCAACGGTGATGAAATCTTTCCTACGGGCAGATCCGGACATTATCATGGTAGGTGAAATGCGGGATGCGGAGACCACCAGTATCGGTATTGAGGCTTCACTAACCGGTCATTTAGTATTCGCCACACTGCATACCAACAGCGCTACCGAATCAATCATACGCCTGCTTGACATGGGGATGGATCCGTTCAACTTCTCTGATGCATTGCTAGGAATCCTTGCACAGCGTTTGGCTAAGCGATTATGTAAATGCAAGAAATCTCATGCCGCTAGTGAGGAAGAGCTCAAATTGTTGCTAGAAGAATACTGTGAAGAGTTAAGAAATATTAACCGCTTCAAGGCTGACCCCAAAGCAGCCCAGAAGGAAATCCTTGATGGCTGGATAAAGCAGTATGGTGATGATGAGGGGAGAATCATGCTAAATGAAGCGGTAGGTTGTGATGTTTGTAGCGAAAGTGGCTATAAAGGTCGAGTTGGCTTGCATGAATTATTAATTGCTACTGATGAGCTAAAAAAGAATATTCAGGAACATGCTCGAGTTGCCGAGATGTTGGTTACCGCACTTGGTCAAGGTATGCGTACTTTGAAGCAGGATGGCGTGGAAAAGGTATTACAAGGTATCACCGATATGAAACAAGTACGCACCGTGTGTATCAAATAGGATTGCGGCCAAGTTTAAACCAGGGAAGATATGAACACTATGACCGCAAATGAGCTGTGGTTAAGGCTGAAGGAACTTAATACTATTGGCATTGCGCGTTGTCGAAGGAACAAAATATCTCGCGTCTTTTGGAAATTATCTTAGTTGCTGCAAAGGATATTACAAATGCGGATGGTGGCACCTTTACTTGATGAAAGGTGAAGGAAAGGATCGCGCGCTTAATTTTGAGATAATCCGCACTGACTCCCTTCAAATTGCAATGGGTGGTGTGACTGGCACACCTATTTCATTCTATCCCGTAAAACTATCTCGTGAAGATGGGGAGCCTAATAACTCCATGGTAGTTGCCTATGCTGCATGACTGCACAGTAAACGTTGACGATGCCTACAAAGCTATTGGTTTTGATTTCTCGGGTACCAAAAACTTTGACAAAAAACATGGATACCGATCCCAATCATTTTTAACTGTTCCGATGAAAAACCACGAGAATGAAATTATCGGTGTATTACAACTTATCAACGCACAACATAGACTTGAAAAATCAATTATCCCTTTTACGGATACTGATCAAAATCTGGTCGAGTCACTTGCCTCTCAGGCTGCCGTTGCGCTGACAAACCGGCAACTTATTAATCAGCTGGAGAATTTATTTGAGTCCTTCATTAAACTGATTAATACTGCAATTGACGATAAGTCTCCCTACACAGGAAAACACTGCGAGAGGGTACTAGCACTTACCATGATGCTTGCAGAAGCTGTAAACCTAATCTGTACTGGACCACTTAAAAGTTTTCATATGACTGAAATAGATCGTCAGGAATTAAAAATTGCGGGGCTATTACATGATTGCGGGAAAGTTACAACGCCTGTACATGTAGTGGATAAGGC
>SPBV01000045.1 GCA_004525885.1 Nitrosomonadales bacterium | reverse complement strand
GAAAAACCCTTTGGTACATTGCTGATCCCATGTGCTCATGGTGCTGGGGGTTTGCACCTATAATTAAAGAGATTAGATCAAATTACTGTTGTACCACCTTAAAGGTTGAGCTGGTATTGGGAGGATTGAGACCCGGGACAAAACAGACGGTAGCGCCGGCACAGCGTGAAGAGATACTACACCACTGGAAAGCTGTAAAACAAGCTACGGGACAATTATTTCGTTTTGAAGGAGCAATGCCGGAAGGATTCATATACGATACTGAGCCACCCAGTCGAGGAGTGGTAGCTATGTCCTTAATCAACTCAGAGCTGATATTTCCGTTCTTCGAATCAATCCAATCCGCTTTCTATATAGAACAAAAAGATGTGACCAATCCTGAAATATTGGCGCAGTTAGCTAGCAAAATAGGTATTGATATGAAATTGTTTTTACAGGTGTTTAAATCTGACGAAGCAAAAAATCAAGTTTCTATTCATTTCGATAAGGTGCGCGAATGGGGCGTAAATAGTTTCCCTACTGTGGCAGTACAAAGCGCAGCAGGTTACAGTATTATCAATAGAGGATATTGCCCGCTAGATATATTGCGGTTAAGACTTGATGATTGGTTAAATATATAACATGTTGTTTTGAAAGGAATTATACTTACTTCATTTAGAATTTATTTTAGTTACAGTCCTGACCCAGCTGACCATCCAAAACGTTCAAGAAATTGTTGGAATGTTTCGCCTTTTATGATCCAAGCAATGAGTAATGAAGTGCAATACAATAAAACGATGGTGCTTATGGCTCGAAGTGGGCTCAGAGTTGAGTATTTTCTCCACTGCGCAAAAATACCAAGTTCCTCCGGTTCATTTTTCTTATGAAGTTCGAGTTCAGCTAAGACATGACCCCTGGCTTTGCATAGTATTTTAATAAGGCCTTCTTGATACGCAGAATCAATTAGATCCAACCTATTGCTGGTCGAATTGATGAGCATCCCGTTTAACACATCCTTCTCGTCAAATTCCTTATAAAAATCTCTCATTCTATCTAAATATTGATCGTCAGCAAAAACAGCATTAATTGTTTTTTCGATGCTAAGGGCGTTTTCCTTACTTAAGGTGGTATTCGGTATATTTAAGGCTAATGCTATCTCTTTAACAAACTCGTGTTCTTTTTCGGTAATAAGGTCAAACCATAATGCTTCGATAACCTGGGGTGATGGAGCGTGAAATTCCAAATTATCGTAATGTACATCAGTATGAAACTTGTGAAGCTTAAGCTTAATTGTATTCTCACATTTGTTATTAATAGCTTCAAGTTTAGTGTTAAGTGTATTAATACTCATAGTTTTAAGTGTAATGTAATCTGGTAGGGCTCAAATAGTTTGATTTTGTCTTATATCGGGATAGCAGAAAAGACGTCAAGGTCTTCTACAGCTGCCACTGTGCGACTAAGGAGTTTGTAATTATGCTCTAAACTCATCATTCCACCGATAGCTAGAGTCACGATCATTGCTTCAAAGGGATAAATAAGGTGGGCGCGATATCGTTGCTGCATATTCTCTATATCAATATGTGTGACCCCTTTATTTTCTAGACTCTGTTTATAAATAGCTAAGAGATTAGCTTCGTGAAATAGTCTGGTTTTAGGTTCGAGAGCTGTAGATAGAAAGTAAGAAATATCACTGATTCCTTCACCAAAACGGACAAGCTGCCAATCCAGAAGACCAGGCTGGGATTGATTCCAAAACAGATTCCCAGGATGGCAATCATGATGAATGAGCGTTTGTGGTGAACCTGAAAGAAAGTTCATCACTTGGTGGCGTTTGCGTGCATAGCGGATAGTCGGGGCATGTAGAGTAGAGGGTATAAGTTCTCCAGCTAAGCGTAATCCTCTTTTCATCAACGGGACTGATAATACCATGCCTAAGCGATCTTCCAGGCAACGTACCGGGCTAGCCAGCCAGCGATAAGTTTGATTGCTATGTGCCTTGTTCCAGGAACAAGCATGAAATGAAGCAAGTTGCTGGACAACAGAAGTTGCTTGAGTAACCATTAGAGCGTCGCTGGGTTTACTCAGAATTGCTCCGGATTCTGCTACATCAACAAGAACTAGTGTTGCATCCATACCAAATTTGCTTTGTGCTGCCAAAAAATTAGGCACATTAATTGGGATAGTAGAAGCCAATTCATTATAGAAAAGCACCTCAGTATGAAGTAGCCTTGGTAGGGCTGTAATCAATCTTGCTTTCCAGTTTAACGATGGGATTTTTATAAACCACTGTTGAGGTAAGTCTTCTGGTTTATCATGTTCGGCTACGACACGAATTCGCGTTGTAGTTCCAATATCAACTGAAATAATAGACACATTTAAAACGGTAGCGTCAGGGTGATTTATGTTGACAACTCGTTGAGCCCAGTTAATAGTTAAATCGTTTGGGTGACGTGCAAGAATGTTATGCTTCATTTTTTGTCTGTATATTGTTCTATTATTAGCGTCTAGTCATAATGTCTATAAATAATAGAACTAACTGAATTAACTTTACGCTCTTTTTATTATGGTAATATTTTTTCAAAGTAATTTTTAAAACGCAATACTTAATTTGAAGGTAGTATTAGATCTCTATCTAGTGACGTGTAATCAATAACTTGTTATGGCAAACATATGAGCCCAATGTTTGACGCCCTTTCGCGTGCGTTTCGTGATCTGTTTCAATTTCGGATACTGTGGATAGCGTTATGGCCGATCGTAACAGCAGCTCTTCTGTGGCTTATCATAGGAGTGATCTTTTGGGGTATTTTCTCAAACTGGCTCACAAGTGGCCTTACTTTTATTGGCATTCAAGACTGGATTGAAGGTATAGAGCCACAATGGGTCGCACATACAATACAGGTCGCAGCACATTTGATTCTATTTGTACCATTAGTTTTCGTCACAGCGCTAGTGATTACCGCCTTGTTTGCTATGCCCATGTTGATTCGTTTAGTAGCTGAACGTGATTTTCCGCAACTTGAACGTAAAAATGGGGGCAGTATTGTCGGTAACTTACTGAATACTTTGTTTGCTATTTTTATATTTATTGTCATATGGGTGGTTACCTCTCCTCTGTGGTTGGTTGGGGTAGGTATAATAATTCCATTTGTTGCAGCGGCATATCTTAATCAGCGTTTGTTTCGCTATGATGCGCTGGCTGAACATGCTAGCCATGAGGAAATGAAAGCCTTGGTCTCTGCAAACCAGTCGTCACTATGGGGCTTGGGTCTATTAACTGGACTTACGCAATTTGTACCAATTTTAAATCTATTTGCACCAGTTCTATCAGGGCTTGCCTTTATTCACTTTGGACTAGGACGCCTTGCTTGTTTACGTCAGGAGCCATAGTAATCCTATACATATAGGACCTGAAAATATTGATAATTAACATTAGAAAATACAGATAACAATTGAAGATATACGTATATATTAAGATAATTCTTATCCAAATTTATACGTATTGGTCAATAGCATTAAGTGTGCTACTAACTTTCATTTGCATCTGTGTTTCGCTTGCCCATGCTAGCAAGACACCATCAACTGTCAACTTGATAGTGCACGAGTCAAATGATAGCCCCCATGAGCAACAAACAGGACTTAAGAGTAAGAAAAACCAAATAGAACACTTTGATCCGAGAGTGTTGAACTTGGGTCGGCATAAGTTTCTAGTCAGTACACATAGCAGACAAGCCCAACAATTTATCAGCCAGGGATTGAACCTTGCCTATGCATTCAACCATTCAGAAGCGTTTTATTCTTTTCAGGAGGCTGCGCGGCTTGACCCAGGACTAGCTATTGCCTATTGGGGTCAAGCACTCGTACTTGGTCCAAACATCAATGCAATGATGGATCCGAATAATGAGGCCCAAGCTTTTCTAATAGTAGAGAAGGCTAAATTATATATAGCTAATGCCTCTCAAAGAGAGCAAGCGCTGATCAACGCACTTGCGAAACGTTATTCAGGTAAGAGTGAGCAGCGAAAGCTGAATGACAAGGCTTATGCTGATGCGATGCGAGAGGTGCATAAACGTTTTCCTGATGACTCTGACATTACGATGCTTTATGTAGAGTCGATGATGAATCTCCGTCCTTGGAATTATTGGTTGCCTGATGGGCATCCATATGAGGGTACAGAGGAGATGGTGGCGCTTACAGAGGAAGTCATGCAGCAGAATCCAAAGCATCCGGCTGCGCTACATTTTTACATTCACCTGATTGAACCCACAAATACTCCCGAGCGGGCAGAGAGGGCGGCCGATACTTTGCTGACTTTGATGCCAGGTGCGGGGCACATGGTACACATGCCATCGCATATTTATTATCATATCGGCCGGTATGCTGATGTGATAAAAAGCAATCAGCTTGCTATTGTAGCTGATGAGAGATATGTGACAGAGTGCCATGCCAATGGGTCGTACCTGATGGGGTATTACCCGCACAACATTCATTTCCTTTCTTATGCTGCAACTGCAGATGGTCAAAGCCGGGTAGCGATTGCAGCAGCACGGGAGGTTGCAGCTAAAGTCAACGACAAACTGTTAGAAGAAATGCCAGTCATGGCCGCTTTCCGGGTTGTGCCTTATTGGGCTCTTGCAAGATTTGGGCGGTGGGAAGAGATTCTCAAGGAGCCTAACCCCCCTTCTTCAAGTATGTTCTTAAGGGGTGCCTGGCATTATGTACGTGGCCTAGCATTTGTCGCAACAGAACGATTAGAAGAAGCTGAGCTGGAATTGGGCGCATTTCGTGTGGTACTAAAGGATACTTCGCTAAATGCCCCACTCTTTTCGCTAAACACTGGATATTCTATATTACGAATTGGACCAGAAGTACTTGCTGGTGAGATTGCAGCTGCTCGTGGAAAGTTTAACGCGGCTATCGCACACCTTAAGCGTGCAGTTCATTTTGAGGACACTCTTGCCTACACTGAGCCATCGGAATGGCATTACCCGCCACGTCTTGTTTTGGGTGCTATTCTACTAGAGTCGGGGCATGCGATAGAGGCAGAGGTAGTCTATTGGGAAGACCTGCTGCGTAATCGCAACAATGGATGGGCGCTCTATGGATTGTCCCACGCGTTGCGTGCACAGGAGAAAATTTCTCAATCAGTACTTGTTGAGGAGCGTTTCAAGAAGGCATGGATGCGTGCTGATATAGAACTTAGCTCATCTCGTTTTGGTCGCGGCATAACAGTATTTGCAGTGGAGAAAGTGCAATAGCAAAATTGAAGTTTTCTATATCAAATACTTACTTAGTTTCGCATGACAAGGGATAGTTGTTTACAAGGACTCAAAAAATTTTTAATGGTAATTTATGGAGGGGTTTCTCATGAGTGACAAGATAATTATTTATCAAAAACCAACATGCAGTAAATGTAAAGCTACACTTAGTATCCTCAAAGATAGTAATGAGGAGTTTGAGAATATTAACTACTATGAAGTACCTTTAACGAGTAATCAGCTACGTGAGCTACGTGATAAATTAGGGCTGTCGGTGCGCGATATGCTGCGTAGTGATGAGAAATCGGCGCGTAGCCTACATCTTGCCGATAGGAACTTATCGGATGATGAGTTAATTGACCTTATGGTGGAGAATCCAGACCTAATTCAACGACCAATTGTTGTGCGTGGGAACCGAGCAGTATTGTGCCGCCCACCTGAAAATGTAATGAAACTGTTGTGATGAAAATTGTTATGTACTTAAGATTTGATCTAAAAAATCAGTTATTGACGAACACGTTGACCCAGATGAAGCTGTCAAGTAAAGTCAAGTCAGGTATTCATTATTCTAACTAGGACATCGACTCTAATGGATCTAAAAACTCAGACCGATGCAGAGCTTATTTCTCTTTGTGACAGGCTTAATATATGGTCTCTCAAACATCAGGAATCAAAGTGGGAGCATCGGCTCTGGATAGTAATTGTTATTTTAGGTGTATTTGCCTTTGTTGATGGAGTGGCGGAAATTTTTGTTAGTGGAATAACTTTGCTGAATATATTTCTGATTATGTTAGGGGCTATTATTTGTTTTTCTTGGTATAGAAGTGAAAAACGTAGAAAAGAAAATATACGTTTTCTTTCTGAGATCAATAGCGAAATTGCACAGCGGGATTCGATGAAACTACTTCCTAATTAATTGCAGAGGACGAAGAATAGACTTGCTGCCTAGCTAGTTGTAATAAAATATCCTTATGTAGGATGAGGAAAAAAACTACCAGCTAGCCAGATAGAACTGATGCCAAGCATGATCAGGGCAACCTGTTGAACAGTGGCTCCAATTTCTGGGCGTTTGTGCAAGCCTGGAATTAAATCTGACATTGCTACATAGATCATACTAGCTGCAGCAAGTGCTAAAAGTGACGGCATAAGGTGACTCATGTCTTGCAGCATGAAATAAGCCATCATGCCACCAATCAGAGTAGCAATACTAGAGAATAAATTAAACAACAATGCCTGTCGTCGGGTGTAACCAGAGTTGAGCAAAATCAGAAAATTACCTGCCTCTTGAGGAATTTCATGGGCAATGATAGCTATGGATGTGACAATACCAAGTTGTACATCTACCATAAATGCAGCGGCAATAAGTATTCCATCAACAAAATTATGAAATGTGTCACCCAGCATAATCATCATACCGCTACGGCCACTATCGTGGTTATTTACAGCAGAAGTATTTACAATGACACCATGTAGAGGGTCATGGGCTTCACATTCCACAACATGGCAATGGCGCCAAAGTACTAATTTTTCCAGAATAAAAAATAATAGAATTCCGAATAGCACGGTGGCAGCCATTCCTCCTGGATTTTTAGATAGCTCAAGTGCCTCTGGCAATGCGTTAAGGAATGCAGCCCCTAGCAGCGCCCCAATAGCGTAGGAAATCAACATTTGCACCCAAGAGGCACGCGTATTGAGCGTTAACAGCGCAGCGAACAATACACTTAATGTGCCGCCTAGTAGGCTGGAAGTAATAATCCAGGAAAAAGTGCTCATAGGAACAATTTATGAAAGAATTTGCGATTATACGCTGTTGAGATATTCAGGGTGTTATGTGATTTGAAGAATTCGAGAGGTTATCTACACTAATAATTTTTCAAGCAGCATTTTGAATGCAAAACATATTACTTCGTAAGCCAAATTAATCCCGCCATCCTTCCAGTGTTACCGTCTCGTCGATAGGAAAAAAATTTTTCTGGGTTGCTATAAGTACATTCATCGTTGCTGTAAACTTCAGTTACATCAATTGCTGCTAATCGCTGTCGCGCTAATAGAAATATATTAGCAAACCATTTCTTGCTGTTATCTTCATTATGAGGAGCAAAGGCAGGCACAGATTCTTTGTCCTGTTTGATAAAAGCATGGCGTACATCTTCTCCAACTTCAAAAAAATTAGGACCAATCGCTGGACCAAGGTAAGCCATAATTCGACTGTCTCCTTTCCTCATTTCTTTTACAGCTCGCTCGATTACCCCTGACAATAGACCCCTCCATCCGGCATGGACAATACCTGCTACCGTTCCAGCTTCATCGCACAGAAATACGGGCAAACAATCGGCAGTGAGTACTGCACAGACCACATTGCAAGTCCTACTTAATGCGGCATCACCTTTAAGGGTGATCATATTATTATCTACCCAGACCGGTGTTGATCCGTGTAACTGATTCAACCATCGTGGCTCGCCGGGTAGGGCTCTACGTAATTTTACGCGGTTTTGTTTAACAAAATGTGGTTTGTCGCCTACATGATCTCCTAAATTAAAGCTTGCGTAGGGACCAGAACTCATACCGCCGCTACGCGTAGTAAATAGTGCCTGAACATTTAATGGTGCTGGCCAGCTGGGTTTAATCCAGTCATTCATGATGATAAATTATTTGTATGAGAGGTATTGATATGATACTGACGAAGCTCAAGCAGCAGCTTGTCTATATCTTCGGGTAGGTTAGTTTCCCACATTACTTTTTGACCTGTATTTGGATGAGTCAGCTCCAGGCGCTGTGCATGTAGTGCTTGCCTAGGAAAACTCATAATTAATTTACTAATTTCTTGAGATATTTTTCGTGGCTTAGCACCATAAATTGGGTCACCTACAAGTGGGTGGCCAATAGAGTGCATGTGTACACGAATTTGATGAGTACGACCAGTTTCTAAGCTGCATTGAAGTAAAGTACATCCATTAATTTGTTCTCTTATTAGGTATTGGGTGCGCGCTTCTTTGCCATTTCTACTTACTGCCATTTTCACGCGTTGTATCGGGTGTCGTCCTATTGGTGCATTTACCAAACCGCTATGCTGCACGTGACCAAGTACTAAAGCGAAGTAATCTCTCTTCATGGTGCGATTTTGTAGTTGTCGGACTAAACTAGTTTGTGCTTCAAGAGTTTTCGCTACAACTAACAGGCCACTGGTGTTTTTATCTAGCCGGTGTACAATTCCTGCGCGCGGTATTCCCTCCAATTGTGCAGAATGATGGAGTAGACCATTTAGCATAGTACCTTGCCAGTTACCATTGCCAGGATGCACCACCATTCCAGCGGGTTTGTTAATGATTATGAGTGCTTGATCTTCATATACTATATTTAGTTTGATAGGTTCGGCTGTATATACAGTTTCATTGTGATGTTGTGTTGGGTTTATTTTAATTTTTTCACCACCCCATACCCTTTCTTTAGAGTTTACATTTAGATCATCTATGGTCACTCGTTTTGCTAGTATCCATGTCTGTAAACGGTTCCGGGAATGATCTGGCAGTAGTTGTGCAAGAGCTTGATCAAGCCGTAGTCCAGCGCAGTTTTGTGGAATTATTAATTCGAGGACATTTTCTTCCGGTCTAGGCCACAAGAGATTTACGTTGTAATATGGTGGTTCTTTTTTAGCTATCATTGAGTTCGTTATGTCTATTATTTCACGTAGTTTAGCCTTATTTTTAGTGCTTCAGCTATCGGGTTGTGCTTTTGGCTGGTTAAAGACCACTAAAAAAGGGGAGAATACAGGAGACTGGACTGTAACCCAATTCTATGAAGCAGGAAAATCAGATCTAGAAAATAAAGATTACAAGGGCGCAATTGCGTTTTTTATAGCTCTAGAAGCGCGTTATCCCTATGGTCGTTATGCACAGCAAGCTCAACTTGAAGTGGCCTACGCTCATTATAAAGAAGGTGATCAAGATGCGGCAATCATTGCTATCAACCGATTTATTAAACTACATCCAAACCATCCTAATATAGATTATGCTTATTACCTCAAGGGGTTATCAAGTTTCAATGATGAAAAAGGAATACCAGGATATATAATGAAATACTGGATAGATCAAAAAATGAGTGAACGTGACCCAAAGGCATCACGTGAATCATTTGAAAGCTTTAAGGAATTAATTACCCGCTATCCTGAAAGTAAGTACAGATCTGATGCTATAAAGCGCATGAACTATCTAGTTAATACAGTGGCAATGGGCGAGATTTATGTTGCGCGCTACTATATGAAACGCAGGGCTTACGTTGCTGCGATTAATCGTGCACAATTTACACTAAATGAGTACCCTCAGACCCCTGCTACGGCGCATGCTCTAGATATCATGGTGGATGCGTATGATGAGTTAGGAATGAATGACATGCGAGATGATGTTAAACGTGTAATAGAGAAGACCTTCTCGAACAATCAAGAGTCTTCGGATTTAGTTACATCTAATAGTGGGTCTTGGTGGAAGTTTTGGTAGCCTAAATTTGTATGGAAGTAACCTTGGCTTTTTGCCAAATATTTAACTTCCGGACGCAAAGTAGTTAGAGTCTATTTTTAATTTCACACGCTACTAACTAATTTTATTGGCGTCCCCAAGGGGATTCGAACCCCTGTACCCACCGTGAAAGGGTGGTGTCCTAGGCCTCTAGACGATGGGGACAAAAAACTTATTGTAGTTATCCATTCATAGTATATGGTGGAGATAAGCGGGATCGAACCGCTGACCTCTTGCATGCCATGCAAGCGCTCTCCCAGCTGAGCTATACCCCCACGAAAAGTAGGCGAATTATACTGAGGCGCTCTTTCAAAGTAAAGCCAAGATCAAGTAGGAAAGTTGGTTATTTGGTTATTTATACGATCAACCGTTTCTTCACGACCAAGTAATTCCAGTACTAAATCTATAGAAGGCGTCTGTGTTTCACCTGTTACCATTACTCGTAACGGCATCGCGACTTTTGGTAATTTCATGTTGTGAGCAATGGCAGTACTTTTAATTGCATCATGAATCATTTGACGATTCCACTCAATTGAGGAAAGTTTTTTAATTAGATCAATCATTATCGGCTTTACATCAGCACTAAAATATTGTACCTTCACTTCAACTGAAGGCTCTATACGTATAAAGAAAAATATCGATTTATCAGCTAGTTCTGTAATAGTGCTAACTCTTTCCTTTAATACAGCCACTATCTTTTGCAAATTTGGACCAGTTGTGACATTGCAGCCATTTTTCTCAAGTAAAGGTATGATCTGATCTACCAAGAATTCATCATCTGCTGTTTTGAGATAGTGTTGGTTGATCCAGCGTAATTTTTCTAAATTAAATTTTGCCGGAGAGCGATTAACAGCCGCTAGGTCAAACCAATTAATGAGTTGGTCACGGCTAAATATTTCTTCGTCACCATGCGACCAGCCGAGTCGTGCCAAGTAATTT